>DATNBU010000024.1 GCA_035571835.1 Candidatus Limnocylindrales bacterium
GGTGTGCCGCGGCGCGGCCGGCGTATGCGATCTCGCCGAGACCTGCGACGGCCTCGTCAATACGTGTCCGAACGACGCCAAGAGCACCGCGCAATGCCGAGGAGCGGCTGGAGTCTGCGACGTTGCGGAAACGTGCGACGGCGCAAGCGACGCGTGTCCGGGCGATGCGAAGAGCACGGCTCAGTGCCGCGCGTCCGCCGGCGTCTGCGATACCGCGGAAACCTGCGACGGCACCGGCAACTCGTGCCCGATCGACGCGAAGAGCACGGCCCAGTGCCGTGCATCCGGCGGCATCTGCGACTTGGCGGAAACCTGTGACGGCGCGAGCGATTCGTGCCCGGCCGATGCGAAGAGCACGGCGGTGTGCCGCGGCGCGGCCGGCGTATGCGATTTCGCCGAGACCTGCGACGGCCTTGTCAATACATGTCCGAGCGACATCAAGAGCACGTCGGTCTGCCGCACATCGGCCGGGATCTGCGATCTCGCCGAGACCTGCGATGGCGCGGGCGATTCATGCCCGGCCGACGCCAAGAGCACGGCCGAGTGCCGCGGCTCGGCCGGCGTTTGTGACACGGCCGAAAGCTGCGACGGCCTCGCGGACGCCTGTCCGGGCGATGCCAAGAGCACCGCGGAGTGTCGCGGTGCTGCGGGAGTCTGCGACGTAGCGGAAAGCTGCGACGGAGTTGCAAACTCATGTCCAGGTGACGCGAAGAGCTCGGCCGTCTGCCGCGGCTCTGCCGGAATCTGCGATACCATCGAGACCTGCGACGGCGTCGCCGACGCTTGCCCGGCCGACACGAAGAGCTCGGCGGAATGCCGCGCGGCCGGTGGCGTGTGCGATCTCGCCGAAACCTGCGACGGCGCAAGCGACGAATGTCCGGCCGATTCCAAGAGCACGGCAGAGTGCCGTGGGTCGGGCGGGATCTGCGACGTTGCGGAAACCTGCGATGGTGCGAGCGACGCCTGTCCGAGCGATTCGAAAAGCACGTCCGAGTGCCGTGGCGCGGCCGGTGTCTGTGACGTGGCCGAGACCTGCGACGGCGTTGCCGATGCGTGTCCGGCCGATTCGTTCGCCGTATCGACGACGGCGTGCCGCGGCTCAGCCGGCGTCTGCGACCAGGTCGAAAACTGCACGGGCGCCGCTGCGGATTGTCCGGCCGACGGCTTTGCGTCGTCGTCGACGGTCTGCCGCGGTGCGACCGGTATCTGTGATGCCGCCGAGAGCTGCACGGGAGCTGCCGCCGCGTGCCCGGCCGACGCTGCGGCGTCGAGCACGACGCTCTGCCGCGGCGCGGTCGATGCATGCGATGCGGCGGAAAACTGCGATGGCGCAGGAGCCTGCCCGGCCGATGCAGCGGCGCCGGTCGATACGGCGTGCGGCAACGGCGCCGAGAGCGACTGCGATCATGCCGACAGCTGCGACGGCTCGGGAACGTGCCGGACCAATATCGAAGCGGCAACGACGCCGTGCGGAAGCAGCGCCGATGATGCCTGCGACAACCCGGATACCTGCGACGGTTCGGGAACCTGCAACGCGAACCACGAAGCCAACGGCAAGACGTGCGACGATGGCGCGTTCTGCAACGGTGCCGACACGTGCGCATCCGGCGCATGCAGCGTGCATACGGGCGATCCGTGCTTCGCCGGCGACGGCGACGGCGACTGCTCGGAAAGCTGCAACGAAGCTGCCGATGCGTGCATCTCCACCGATCCGGATGGCGGCGCGTGCGACAACGGCGATGGTTGCACCATCGGCGAGACCTGCAGCGCCGGCGTGTGTGGCGGCGGCAACGGGAACGCATGCGTCGATCTTTGCGGCGATCTGCCGGCCACCGGCTGCTTCACGGCGGCCAAATCCGGCTTCAAAGTGAGGAGCGACGCCGATCCGACCAAGAACCGGATCCAGTGGAAGTGGAAGAACGGTGAACCGGTTCCGGGGAGCGCTCTCGGCTCGCCGAAGGCGATGACCAAGTACCAGCTGTGCATCTATGACCGCACCGGTAACACGCCGGAGAAGGTCGGATCGTACAGCCTGCCGGCCAATACCGTGTGGGTCGAGAAGACCGGGTCGATCTCGTACAGTGACAAGAACGGAATGGTCGAAGGCTTCGCGCAGATCAAGGCGAAAACCACTCTCGAACCGGGCAAGTCCTCGATGAGCGCCAAGCTGTCGTCCACGCACCTGGCGCTGCCGCCGACGCTCAGCGCATCCGAGTACTTCGACGTCGATCCGTCGCTGACGGTGCAGATGATCAACAGCACCGGAGCCTGCTGGACGTCGGACTTCACTGCGCCGAAGAAGAACACCACTGCCCAGTTCTCTGCAGTCGGTCCGTAAGCTCCTTGCCGGGGTGCGAATGCTCGTGCGTTCACACCCCGGCCGATCTTTGCGCTCTTCTCCCCGCGATTACTTCCTGCGATTACTTCGCCGCAGTTGAGGCGGATGGTTTCTTGCTCGGTGCGGGCAGGCAGACCATTCTGCGGATGCGCGCATGCGAGAGAGTTGTTCTCCGCACGCTTTCGCAGGGAGACGCCATGGGAATTCGCAGCCTTCAGCCGACGCACACGTCCGCAGTGATCACCGGCTGTTTCTTTTCGATCGTGATCGCGCTGGCAGGATGCGATTCGCCGACGACCAGCGTGACGGGCGAATCGACGGGCGTCCCCGGGCGCATCGCAAGTGAAGACCCGGGTGCCTCCGGCGACGCTCACGCGACTGGAGGAATCGACGCGCAGAACGATCCGGAACCGGCGGCCGCACCCGGAACGCCGGCCGGCCCCGGCGCGGATTCCGCGCAGGCACCCGCTGCACCGCAGTTCACCCAGGAGCGGCTCGAGCAGCTCGTCGCGCCGGTCGCCCTTTATCCGGACCCGCTGCTGATGGACGTGCTCATGGCGGCGACCTATCCGGCCGAAGTCGCCGAAGCGGCCGCGTGGCATCGCGAGCATCCGAACCTCAACGGCAAAGCACTCGACGATGCGATCGCCGACAAGAACTGGGACGTGAGCGTGAATTCGCTCACGCACGCGACCCAGGCGATCGAGCTGATGGGCGCCGATCCGCAATGGACGAGCGATCTCGGCGAAGCGTTCCTCGCACAGCAGGACGATGTGCTCAACGCCGTGCAGGTGATGCGCAGCCGCGCGTGCGACCTCGGCAACCTGAAGACCACCGAACAGCAGCGGGTCGAGATCGAGCAGGCTCCGCCGCCGCCTGCGCAGCCCGCGGTGCATTATGTCGTTCCTCCTCCGCCGCGCATCGTCCGCATCGTGCCCGTGCAGCCGGAGGTTCTGTTCGTGCCGGTCTACAATCCTCGGGTGATCTTCGGACCGCCTCCGCCGGTCATCTTCTATCCGCGCGTCTACGTTTATCCGGGCATTGCCGTCGGGATCGCTCCGGTCATCACGTTCGGCGTAGGCATCACGTTCGGCGGGCTTTTCTGGGGCGACCTCGACTGGCACCACCATCACGTCTATCGGCGTCACTACGACGGCGGGTATTACAGCGGCAATTACGGAGATGACGACTACTGGCGTCATGACGTGCGCCACCGACGCGGCGTTGCCTACCGCCAGGCTTATCTCGAGCGCGAGTACGGCTCGGCCAATCGTGAGCACTGGTCACGCGAAGGCTCGCGCTACGGCGATCGATATCGCGCAGATGTGCGCGGCGGCGCCGGACGCGAACGCGGACCGGATCGCGGCGGAGCGGCGATGCGTGGCGAGCGCGGCGGCGGCGTTAAAGGCAATCGCGGCGGTGGGGTCGAGAAGGGCAACCGCGGCGGCGGCGGCGGCAAGGGCAATCGCAGCGGCGGCGTCGAGAGGGGCAGCCGCGGCGGTGGCGAAAAAGGAAACCGCGGAGGCGGTGGCGCAAAGGGAAATCGCGGCGGCGGTGGAAAGGGAAATCGCGGTGGCGCCGGAAAAGCGCACGGCAAAGGCGGCCAGCACGGCGGCGGCGCCGACCGCGGCGGCAAAGCTCCGTCCATGTCCGGACATGGTCCGGGATCGGGCCACGGCGGGCCGCCTTCGCATGGCGGCGGTTCGTCGAAGGATCGCGGCGCGATGCACGGCGGTGGTCATGGCGGCGGTCACGGCGGTGGTGGTTCGGGCGCGGCAATGCACGGCGGCGGTGGTGGTCGCGGCGGACCGGGCGGCATGCATGGCGGCGGCCATGGTGGAGGCGGGCCGCATGGCGGAGGCGGACAGCACGGACCGGGTGGAGGAGGTCACGGCGGCGGTGGTCACGGCGGCGGCAAGCACGGGCACTGAACACCGGATGCCTTCGCGTTTTCCGGCTGCGGCGACATCATTCGCGGCCGGAGGTTCTGCGCCATGGCCCGTTACATTCTCGCCATCGACCAGGGAACGACCGGCTCGACGGTCATGGTGTTCGACGAGCGAGGCCGCGTGCGCTCGCGTGCGTACTCCGAGTTCCGACAGCACTACCCGAAGCCGGCCTGGGTCGAGCACGACGCCGACGAGATCTGGAACGTCACGCAGCGGCTGATCGGCGAAGCGCTCGCGCACGCGAAAGTGAAGCCTTCGGCG
The DNA here is from genome assembly GCA_035571835.1 of Candidatus Limnocylindrales bacterium. Lineage (NCBI taxonomy): Bacteria > Bacillati > Chloroflexota > Candidatus Limnocylindria > Candidatus Limnocylindrales > Candidatus Limnocylindrales bacterium. The sequence goes on from DATNBU010000024.1 coordinate 4,549, forward strand.
CTTGCGGGCATCGGCATCACCAACCAGCGCGAGACGACGGTCGTCTGGGATCGAAAGACCGGCAAACCCATCCATCGCGCCATCGTCTGGCAGGACCGGCGCACGGCGTCGGTCTGCGACAGGCTGCGCGCCGCGGGCGACGAACGCGATGTCCGCAAGAAGACCGGCCTGGTGCTGGATCCGTATTTCTCCGGAACCAAAGTCGCGTGGATCCTCGACAACGTGCGCGGCGCACGCGCGCGAGCGGAACGCGGCGATCTCGCGTTCGGCACGATCGACTCGTGGCTGATCTGGAAGCTCACCGGCGGCGATGTGCACGCGACCGATTACACGAATGCGTCGCGCACGATGCTGTTCAACATCCGCACGATGAGGTGGGACGACAGCCTTTGCCGGCTGCTTCGCGTGCCGAAGGCGATGCTGCCCGAAGTGCGACCGTCGGCGGGAATGTTCGGAAGGACGGCGCCGGGAATCGTCGGTCCGGGCACCGTTGCGATCAGCGGTGTGGCCGGGGACCAGCAGGCGGCACTGTTCGGCCAGGCGTGCACGTCGCCGGGCATGGTCAAGAACACGTACGGCACCGGCTGTTTCCTGATGATGTACAGCGGCGACAAGCCGATCGAGTCGAAGAACGGCCTGCTGACGACGCTTTGCTGCCGCGCCGACGGCGGACCGGCTTACGCGCTCGAAGGCGCGGTATTCGTGGCCGGAGCCGCGGTGCAGTGGCTGCGCGACGGGCTGAAGATCCTGAAGACCGCGGGCGACAGCGAAGCAGCGGCGCGGCGTGTGGACTCGACGCTCGGCACGTACATCGTCCCGGCGTTTGCCGGTCTCGGTGCGCCGTACTGGGACGCCGATGCACGCGGCGCCATCGTCGGCCTGACGCGCGGAGTGACGTCGGACCATCTGGTGCGGGCCACGCTCGAGTCGCTCGCGTATCAGACGCGCGACGTCGTCGATGCGATGACCGCCGACTGCCGCAAGAAGCTGCGCGTGCTGCGCGTCGACGGCGGCGCAAGTGCCAACGACTTCCTCATGCAGTTCCAGGCCGACGTGCTCGGTGTGCCGGTCGACCGTCCGACGGTCATCGAAACCACGGCGGCCGGCGCGGCGTTCCTCGCCGGTGTCGGCGCGGGGTTGTGGAGGAGCGCGCGCGATCTCGAATCGGTGCGCAAGGTCGATCGCGTGTTCAAGCCGAAGATGAAGAACGCCGAACGCGAGTCGCTCTATCGCGGATGGACCGGAGCGGTGGCCCGCGTGCGCACCAGCCGCTGACATCGCGATCGCCGCACGGGGCGCCGTCCGTTTCCGACGTCGCGGAGCGACGCCGGAGATTCTGATTGACAGATCGTCGAAAATCGACAATATGTCGGTTTCCGACGGAGTGTCAAACATGGACCCGGCCGCAGATCGCAAAAAAGCCCGCAAATTACCCGCCGGTTCGTCGGCAGCGACCCATGCGGCATCGGCGATATCGGCCACGGAAGCCGAGGCCGGGCGCCGCCCCGCTGCGATCCCGACCATCGAGCGACCCACCCGCCGCAGCCGCAAGACGCGCAAGGATCTCGTCGACGCGGCCCGCGAGCTGCTCGAAGAGCAGGGCGTCCCGGCCCTCACCGTCAAGGCCGTCACCGAGCGCGCCGATGTCGGGCACGGCACGTTCTACCATCACTTTCCGTCGACCGAGGCGGTGCTCGCGGCCGGCATCGAGGCGTCGATGCGCGAATTTGCGGCCGCCATCGAACGCGAGTTCTCCGAAGCCTCCGACAAGGCCTGGGTCTTCGTAAAGAGCATGTCGAGCACGTTCCGCATGCTCACGCGTCACCCGGCGCTGCCGTGGATGCTCGAGAGGCCGCAGGTTCTTGCTGCTGCGCTTCGCGAGGCATGCGGACCGTTCGCGCGCCGCGATGTCGCGGCCATGGTTGCCGCAGGCGACGTCCATGGCGACGCGCTGCCGCGCGTCGGCCATTACTGGGAATGGATCATCGTCGGCGCGCTTTCGGATGCGGCCGGGCGGCCGCTCGAACAATCGAGGATCGAAGCCGGCCTCATTGAGATGGTGCTGCGGATCCTTGGTCTCGACGATGCGCGCATTCGCCGCCTGCTGTCGTCGCTCGATGCCGCTGTGAAGCCGAACGCGAGGAAGAAGGGTGCATGAGCGTATCGCGCGACGCAGAGGCCGGCGGCAATGACGCGCGGACGGCGCACGTTGCAGACGTTGCGGATGTTGCGGTGGTGGGCTGCGGTCCGGTCGGCGCCGGCGCGGCAATTCTGCTCGCGCGCGCGGGCCTGAAGGTCGTCGTGCTCGACCGCACGACCGCCGTCTCGGACCTGCCGCGCGCGGTGCTGCTCGACGGAGAGACGGTGCGCGCGTTCCAGCGCGTCGGCCTCGGCTCGGAAATCAATGCGCTGCTGCAGCCGTATCGCGCCGGTGACGCCGCATACTTCACCGATTCGCGCCGCAATCCGCACTTCGGCGTCGAGATGCCTGCCGAAGGCGTCAACGGCTGGCGCGACGGCGCGTTCTTCGACCAGCCCGAGCTCGAAGGCGAGCTTCGCCGGCTGATGCTTCGCGAGCGGAACGTCGATGCCAGGTTCGGGCACGAAGTCACCGCCATCGGTCAGGACGACGACGGCGTGCAGGTCTCGGCAACGGATCTGGCGAGCGGAAAAGCAACGCAGGTGCGCGCACGCTGGCTCATCGCATGCGACGGAGCGTCGAGTTTCGTGCGGCGAAGCCTCGGCATTGCGTGGCGCAGCCTTGGGTACGATCACGACTGGCTGGTCGTCGACGTGGAAGTCAAAGACGTCGCCGATCTTCCCGGCGTGACGATGCAGGTCTGCGATCCGGCGCGCCTGACGACGTACATCTGCGGCAAGGATCCGTATCGGCGATGGGAGTTCCGCCTGCTCGACGGCGAGACGCGCGAGAACATGGTCGATGGCGACAACGTCCGGCGCATGCTCGCGCCGTGGATCGCGCCGGATCGCTACACCGTTCGGCGCGCGGCCGTATATCAGTTCCATGCGGCGACCGCCGCGCGCTGGCGCGACGGCCGCATCTTTCTTGCCGGCGATGCCGCGCACCAGACGCCGCCGTTTCTCGGCCAGGGAATGAACGCCGGCTTCCGCGATGCGGTCAACCTCGTCTGGAAGCTCGCGCTCGTGTGCCGCGGCGCCGCACCGCAATCGCTGCTCGATACGTACGCCGAAGAGCGCGATCCGCACGCGCACGAGCTCGTCGACTGGGCTGTCGCCGTCGGACGCCTGATGGATGCGCTGGCCGACGCGGAAGCCGGACGCGCATGCGGTCCCCCGCCCGACGATCTGATGCGCAGCGGTTACGGGCAGGGACGAAGCGCGCCGCCGATTCGCTTCGGTCTCGTCGTCGAAAGCCAGGTCTCGGACTCGGGCGTGACCGGTTATCTGTCGAATCAGCCGACGGTCGCGGCCGCGGATGGAAATGCGAAGCTGCTCGACGAGGTTCTCGGCAACGGATTTTGCGTAGTCGGCCGCAATGCTGCTGCACTTTCGATGAACGATGCGAGCCGCACGTACCTCGAGCGCATCGGCGCGCCCGCCGTCTCACTCGAGGATCTGACGCTGGTTCGCGGTCACTGGGACCGTCTCTTCGGCGCGCACGCGGCGGCCGTCATCCGGCCGGACCGGTATGTCTTCGGCGTCACCGACGACGCCCATTCGCTCGACGACCTCGTCGCCACCCTGAAAACCACGCTGCATGGCGAAGCTGGAGACGCACGATGACAACTCCCCTGATCAAAATCCGCGACATCGCATTCGTTCGCCTTCGCGTGCCCGACCTCGATCAGATGGAAACCTACCTGGCCGATTTCGGCCTCGAGCGAAGTGCGCGCACGGAATCGGCGCTCTATATGCGCGGGGCCGGCACTGCGCATCACGTGCACGTCAGCGAGCACGGCGCCGACGCAGGGCTGATCGGCATCGCGCTGCTCGCGTCGAGCGCGGGCGATCTCGACAAAATCGCGAAAGCTCCCGGAGCTTCGCAGGTGCATGACACCGGCGAGCCCGGCGGCGGGCGGCGCGTCGTGCTGCACGATCCGTTCGGCGTGCGGGTCGAGGTCGTGCACGGGATCGACAGCGTCGAGCCGCTCGCCGTACGGCCGTCGCTCGGTCTCAACCTCGGAAGCCGCATCGAGCGGCGCGGGATTTTGAAGCGCGTCGAGAAAGGACCGGCGCGCGTCAAGAGGCTCGGCCACACTGCAATCAACCTGGCGGATCCGGATGCAGCGTTCGACTGGTATTCGCGGCATTTCGGCCTGCTCAAAAGCGATTCGATCGCGCTCGAGAACTTCGCGCTCGCGCACTTCTGCCGCTGCGATCTCGGCAGCGAGTTCACCGATCATCACACACTGGTGTTCGCCCGCTCGTTCGACGGGCAGACCAGCCTGAATCACGCGTCGTTCGAGGTCTGTGATCTCGACGACGTCTGGATCGGACACGAGCATCTGGCCGCAAAAGGCTACCGGCACACGTGGGGAATCGCGCGGCACACGCTCGGCAGCCAGATCTTCGACTACTGGCGCGATCCGTGGGGCCTCATCCACGAGCACTTCACCGACGGCGACCTGCTCGATGCGTCGTGGCCCGGCGAAGTCCACGGTCTCGAAACCAGCCAGTGGGGCGCCGACATGCCCCCCGGTTTCGGCCAGCCGCTTCCGTGATGCCGGCCAGGGCTCATTCGATTCGTCGAGAACCGCCCACCGGTTCCAGAAACAGACCGGACGGTTTTCGCCATTCGCCACTCGCCACTCGCGATGTTCGCGAGCCGCTAAAGGAGAGATGAAATGAAACTTGCGACGTTCACATATGAGGGAAAGACCAGGATCGGCGAAGTATACGACGACCGGATTGCCGATCTTTCGGGACCTGCGTGCCCGTCAACGATGCTCGGGCTTCTCGAGGGCGGCGAGGATGCCATGGCGGCCATCCGCATCGCTTCGCGCAACGCACGCCGCCTGCCGCTGGACAAAGTGCGGCTCGAGGCGCCCATTGCGCGGCCGCCGAAGATCCTCGCGGTCGGCCTCAACTATCGCGCGCACGCCGAGGAGTGCGGCATGCCGATTCCGGTCGTGCCGATCATCTTCAACAAGCAGTCGACGTCGGCGGCCGGACCGTTCGACGCCGTCCATCGCCCGCGCGAATCCGAGCAGATCGACTACGAAGGCGAGCTCGCGATCGTGATCGGCAAGAGGTGCCGCCGCGTTCCGCGTGCGAAAGCACGCAGCGTCGTCGCGGGCTACGCGGTCGCCAACGACGTCAGCGTGCGCGACTGGCAGATCCGCGTGCCGACGATGACGATGGGAAAGTCGTGGGACACGCACTGTCCGTTCGGCCCGTGGATCACGACTTCGGACGAAGTTGCCGATCCCGATGCGCTCGACCTGAAGACCTGGGTCAACGGCGAGCTGCGCCAGAACGCGAATACCTCCGACCTCATCTTCCACTGCGACGAAATCATCGAGCATCTTTCGACCGCCTTCACGCTCGAGCCGGGCGACGTGATCGTTACCGGTACGCCGAGCGGCGTAGGGCTGTGGATGAATCCGAAGTCGTGGCTGAAAGACGGCGACGTCGTGCGCATCGAGATCGCGGGCCTCGGCGCGATCGAGAATCGCGTGATCGACGAGCCCGAAGGAACGGCGCGTTACTGACCGCGTGTTTCTACGCAGCGCGGTTGACGACAGACCGCGCGGGCGGAGAGCTGCCCGCTCGATACGGTGCGCAACGGCACCCGTTTGTGAGTTTTTCCGCTGCGCAGCGGGGGTAAGGATCAGCGCATCGCATGGAATGCCATTGAAAAGGAGGGCTGGCCGGGCCGGATAATGCGTGCGGAGGCGGAGACACTGGTGTCCGTGCTCCCGATGGAGGTAGTGCCATGGCCAGTCTCTCGCGTCTCTCGACTTCCCGCGTTCCATTGCTTGTCGCAGCCGTGCTGCTCGCCTCCGCTCCGTCGATCGCCGCGACGGGAGACTGCGGCCAGCCTCTGTCGACCGGCACGGCGCCGACCACCGCCGATGCGCTTTTCGTGCTGCGTACGTCGGTCGAGCTCGAGGAATGCGCGCTCTGCGTCTGCGACGTGAACGAGTCGGGCGACGTGACCGCGACGGACGCGATGCTGGTGCTGCAGCTGGCCGTCGGCCTTCCGGTAACCGCAAACTGCAGCGACTGCGATGACCCCTCGCTCCAGTGCCCGGGCGTCGCACAGTTCGCGCTGTTCGCCAAGATTCGCGGAGTGTGCGCGACCAACGGCGATTGCGCGCCGTTCTCGACCTGCGACGAGAGCATTCATCGCTGCCGCACCGTGACCGACTCCGATATCGGCTGGAACGGCCTCGCGCACGATGCGGACATCGACGACCCGATTCCGGCTCGACTCTTTGTGGATTGCGAGGGGCCTGCTCCTTGTGGCGAGTGCACCATCACCGGCCACGATCCCTCGCTCGGTGACTGCCGCTGCGTGTCCGACAACCAGAAAGTCTGCTTCACGGTTGCCGGCAACGACGACCAGTTCTGCGACGGCGGCTTCTGCCAGTGTTACTTCGGCCCGCCGATGCCGCTGTCGTCCGGCAACACGCCGGTGTGCGTGCTCAACGGCCTGGCGGCGCAGCCAACCGGCACCGGCAACGTCGACACCGGCAGCGGCTTCATCCATCTGCAGCTGTCCGAGAAGATCTTCCTCGGTGCGTCGCTGCTGACGCCATGTCCTCTGTGCCTGAACGATCCGACCCCGGCCGACGGCGTGCGTGGCGGCGTGTGCGAAGGCGGCAGGAACGACACGATGAGCTGTGATGCACAGGCCTTCAATTCGACGTTCCCGCCGCCCACCGGCGCCCTCTACAGCCTCGACTGTTTCCCGCTCGCCGGTGCGGACATCAGCCAGGGCGGCCTGCCGCTGACGATCGATCTCACGACCGGCCAAACGCAGCTCGACGCGGTTGTTCCGTGCGCGGTCGAAGGACCGCTCTCCGAAGTGAACTGCCCGTGCCGGGTCTGCAGCGACAACGACAAGATCGCGTGCCACGTCGATGCGGACTGTGCTGCCGAAGGCGCCGGGACCTGTTCGAGCAACGGCGAAGGCGAGCAGACCGAGCCGAACGCATGCCTGAACGGCGTCTGTGTCGACTCCGGCGGTAATGACAGCTTCTGCGAAACCGGACCCGACGATACGTGGTGTGATGCGCTCACGCGCGCCGACGGCGGCGGTCTGGTCGGATGCGCGACCAACGTCGACTGCACGCCGCTGATCATCGGCGTCGATGCAGGAACCTGTACGCTCGTTGAACGCCGCGCGTGTTTCCCCGATCCGATCGTATCTCAGGGCAACCCGAGTCCTGCGATTCCGGTGGCGGCGGGCACGTACTGCTCACCGGCAACCACCGCGACGTCGGTCAACACGGCAGCCGGACTGCCAGGGCCGGGACGCCTGACCTTGCAGACGGCGCTTACCCTGTTCTGCAAAGGCGACCCGGAGGCGCACTACACACCGGGCGTCGGCGGGTGCCCCGTCGAGTAGACGACCGACGCGGGACCTCGTCGGTTTTCCGAGAAAGGGCGCGAGACGGATTCCGTCTCGCGCCCTTTCGATTTCAACGCGCGGACTTACAGGGAGCCGGGGAAATACATGATGACCAGTTTGGCGTCATACGTATCGACTGCGGCGCTGTCACCGGGCTTCGTAAGGCAAACCAGATGGTACGTGTGCGGTCCTTCCGTTACGGGGATCGTCGAATGGTGCGACTGCTGCAGGTCAAACCGCGTGTCGTTGTCACCGGGATCGAAGTCAAAGGCGTCGAGTTGCGTTACGCCTTCGAGCAGGGAGCACAGCACGAACTGATTGATGTCGGATGCCTTGACCTCGGCTTCAAACATCACAACCGCATTTCCGGCTGCCGGAAACGTTACGTCGAGAGTCGCCACGGTCGTATCGGTAGTGTTGATGGTGAGGAACTCATTGCGCGCGCTGGTTTTCACTCCGGCCGCAGGAGGAGCAGGACAGCTCACGGACACCGGCTGACCGACGGCGTACTTGAGCAGGAGCAGGGCATCCGACGAAAGCGGAGCGCCTCCGCTGTTGTTGAGATCTCCGCACTGCTGGTCGGCGGCGTAAGAGCATGGCGGGCTCAGTACCATGCTCAGGATCAACGCCTGGACGATTGAAAACGTTTTCATGGGAGCTCCTTTTCCTGTCGCCGCGCGGCTCGGCGTTCACGCGGGCGGTTGTGGCTGCTTGCGTTATCCCCGCATGCCGGTTGCCGCAGACGAGGCATGCAGGCTCGCGTCGGCACTGGGCCGCGAGGAGACGGCTGCGAACCAGTTTGTGATCTTCGTGCATTCGTCTGGCAACGGCTGGCCGACGCTGCGTCCGAAATCGAGTGCGCAGAACAGGATGATGTCGGCGATCGTGAAACGGTCCGAGACCACGGACGGCCCGCCGTCGATGAGCTCGTCGAGCCAGCGCAGGTTGTCCTGCGCCGTCTGCTTCAGACCGTCGGCGGCCTGCGGGAGGCAACGCATGCGATCGGTGAAAAGACCGAGGCCCTCGGCGAAGCGAAATCCGTTGTAAATGTTCTCGGTGATGCGCAGCTCGATGCGGCGCTGCCACATGCGCGTCTCGGCGCGCTCGATGGCAGTTGCACCGATCAGAGGAGGCGCGGGATGAAGCTCTTCGAGGTACTCGAAGATCGCGACGGTCTCGGCGAGCATCGTACCGTCGTCGAGCTCGAGGGCGGGAAGCTGACCGCCGGGATTTCTGCCGGTGTACGGGCCGCGCCGATTCTCGCCGCCGATGAGGTCGACTTCTTCGGTTGGTATGGTGATTCCCTTCTCCGCGAGAAACATCCGAAGGGCTCGTGGATTGGGGCCGAACGATCCGTAGACCCGCATGCGTTCCTCCTCGTTGAGACGCAGTATTGCCCGGCCGCTCTCTCATGTTCGCCTGCCGTAGTCATGCCCGGCCGATCGATGAGGAAACTTTTACGCCTCACCCGGCGGCATCGAAGCGCGTACGGATCTGCAGCGGCGCCGCGCGCAGCTCGATCTCCTCGAACGTGCGCTCGTAGCCGGTCGAGCGGATCTTCCACTCGCCATCGATGCGCACGTACTCGTCGCTGTAGAACGCGGCGCCGCGCAGCACCGTGTTCGCCTCGCGAAAGATCACCATGTCCTCGAGATACCACGTGCCTCGCGCCGAGCTGTCACCGGTGAGCTCGATCTCCGGGTGGTGGCCGTGATGCATGCTGATCATGTTCGGGCTGCCGAGCGCACCGCGAAGGAACTCGAGAATGGCCGCGCGACCTTCGAACGCGTAGCGGCCGTTGTCGTAGGACGTGGTGGCGTCTTCGGCGAGCGTGCTTGCGAGCGCGTCCCAGTCCTTGCAGTCGAGCGCGCGAAAGTAGCGGTACTTGAGCTGCCGGATGGCCTCGAGGTCGTCGTGTCTGGACATTGCGGGATCTCCTGAATGTGGTGTGTCGGTCGAGCGTCAGCCGGGCGCGGTCGCAGCGTCCGTTGTATGACCTGCGGCCAGCAGGCGGAACGTCATCGCGTGGCTGACCAGCATGAGGGGAACACCGAGCGCCGGCACGTACCACTGCGCCGTCAGGAACTGTGCCGAGCCGATCGCAGCTGCGTGGGGCAGCGCGATCAGAAGGTCGGCGGTGCCGACGATGTTGCAGGTCCACGCCAGTTTCCGCCGCGCCGGCCACCTGCGCCGCAACGCGATGACCGAGAGCAGCGCCAGGAACGCCGTAAGCGAATCGCCGGCGGCGGTCGGGATCGCAAACGACCTGGGCATGCCCGGCGCGAGGTTCGAAACCAGCAGTCCGACTCCGAGAACGCGGAACAGCTGCGGGGCGATGCAGATCGCGAGAGCATCGTCGGCCGCGTAGCGCCGCAGCGCGGGAGCCACAAACAGCGCGGCAAGCGCCGTCCACGAGATCAGGAACCACACGAACTGGAAGACAAAAAACGGCGCCGGATTCATTCGCTGAGCTCGCCTTCGATCGATGCGCGGATCGCAGCGAGCGCCGACGCGCGCAGGCGCTTCTTGGTCTCGCGATGCGCGGCGCGATCCACGGCAAGAAGCGACCGCGCGATGGCCGAGCTGCGCGCGATCAGCTCATCCGGCGCCACGACCTCGTCGAGGAAACCCGCGCGGACGGCTTCGTCCGGCCCGTACATCTCGCCGGTCACGCAGCGCTGGAAATACGCAGGGCTGAGCCGCTGCCGTGCGGTCTCGATCGCAAACCATGGCAGCGTCAGACCGATGGCGACCTCATTCATTCCGATCCGGAAGTCACCGCTCGCGCCGACGCGCCGGTCGGCGGACAGCATGAGAAAAGCTCCCATCGGATAGGCATGGCCGCCGCATGCGGTGACGACAGGCGACGGAAACGCGAGGATCCGCTCGATCAGCGTGGCGCCGAGCCGCAGCATTTCGAGCGTGGCTTCGCGGCCCTGCGAGAAGACCTTGAGATCGAATCCGGCCGAGAAGACTCCCGGGCGGCCGGTCAGCAGCACCACGGCATCGTCGGCCTCGGCGCGCGCGAAGACCGAATGCAGCGACGCAAGCATGGCAGGCGACATCGCGTTCACCTTGCCGTCGTCCATCGTCACCGTGGCAACGCCGTGCTTCAGATCGTAGGAAACGAGCTCGGACATCGAGGATCCTCCAGGGCGCTCTTAAGCCGTCGTCACCGGGCAATGACAAAGGCGGCGGCCCGCTCTCGCACTCGGGACCGTCCGCGGATGCCTCCGGGTCGGGGCGGGTCCGATTTGAGCCCGGCCGCCCTCGTTGCTATACCCCTCGTTTCCGCGGTTCCGGCTGCGGTAGCGAGGACGTCATGAAGGCAGCCATCCACCCCCAGTACAACGAGATCGAGGTCGTCTGCGCCTGCGGCGCCACCTTCAAGACGAGGTCGACCTCGCCCAAGGTTCACGTCGAAATCTGCGCGGATTGCCATCCGTTCTATACAGGCAACCAGAAGATCCTCGACACGGCAGGCCGCGTCGAAAGGTTCCGGCTCAAGTACGCCAACGTCAAGCCCGCGGCCTCCAAGTAGCGGCGCACAGACGGAGACTTTCGAAGAGGGCCGGAGGAAACTTCGGCCCTCTTCGTGTTTCAGCCCGGCCGAGGTAGGGCCGCTGGAAAGCCCATGCTCGACAAGCTCGCGCAAATCGAACGCCGCTTCGCAGAGATCGAAGCGCAGGTCGCAGACCCCGAGGTCTTCAGCGACCAGGGTCGTTTTGCGAAGCTCATGCGCGAGCGCTCCGATCTCGACGAGATCGTCAGCGTCTATCGCCGCCGCCGCCAGACCGAAAGCGAGCTCGAGCAGGCCCGCGCGTTGCGCGAGGACGGCGATCCCGAGATCCGCGAGATGGCGGCCGGAGAATATCGCGAGCTCGAGGCCGCGCTCGAAGCGCTCGACGGCGAGCTTCGCATGCTGCTGGTGCCGAAAGACCCGCTCGACCAGCGCAACGCGATCTTCGAGATCCGTGCGGGAACCGGCGGCGACGAAGCGGCCCTGTTCGGCGGCGACCTGCTCAAGATGTACCTGCGCTACGCGCAGGAGCACGGCCTCAAGACCGAAATGCTGAGCGTCAGCGAAGGCGGCAAAGGCGGCGCGAAGGAAGCGATCCTGATGATCTCGGGCAAGGACGCCTACGGCCTGCTCAAGTTCGAAGGCGGCGTGCACCGCGTGCAGCGCGTGCCCGACACCGAATCGCAGGGCCGCATCCACACGTCCGCGGTCACCGTCGCGGTTCTTCCCGAGGCCGAGGAAGTCGACGTCCGTCTCGAAGACAAGGACGTGCGCGTCGACGTCTACCGTTCGTCGGGTCCGGGCGGGCAGTCGGTCAACACGACCGATTCGGCGGTGCGCGTCACGCACATTCCGTCGGGCCTGGTGGTCACGTGCCAGGACGAAAAGAGCCAGCACAAGAACAAGGCGAAGGCGCTCAAGATCCTGCGCTCGCGCCTGTTCGACCAGGAGATGGCCAAGCAGCACGCGGAGATCGCGGCCGATCGCAAGGCGATGGTGGGATCGGGCGACCGCTCCGAGCGCATCCGCACGTACAACTTTCCGCAGAACCGCGTGACCGACCACCGCATCAACCTGACGCTGTATTCGCTCGATGCGTTTCTGGCCGGCCAGATGGACGACATGCTGAGCGCGCTGCGCGCGCACTTCCAGGCCGAAGCGCTCAAGGCCGAGGCCGCGCTATGAGCGCGCCGCGCACGCTGCTCGAGTACCTGCAGGTCACGGCCACGTTCCTGGCGAGCAAAGGCATCGACGGCGCCAAGCTCGATGCCGAGCTGCTGCTGGCCGAAGTGCTCGGGATGACGCGGACGCAGCTCTACACCAATTTCGAGCAGCCGCTCGGTGCGGCCGAGATCGGCCGTTACCGCGACCTGGTGCGGCGGCGCGCGGCTCGTGAGCCGGTGGCCTACATCACGGGTCGCCGCGAGTTCTGGTCGCTCGAATTCGACGTCGATCGTCGCGTGCTCGTGCCGCGTCCCGAAACCGAGCTGGTCGTCGAGCTCGCGGTGGATGCGCTGCGGACGCGGCCGGATGGCGACAGCGGCGCTGCGCTCGTTGCCGACATCGGCACCGGTTCGGGCGCGATTGCAGTCGCAATTGCCAAAGAGATGAAACATGCGCGCGTGATCGCAACCGACCGCTCCGAAGCGGCGCTCGAGATCGCACCGGCCAACTCGGCTCGTCACGGTGTGTCCGACCGCATCGAGTTCCGGCTCGGCGACGGCTGCGCGCCGCTTGCCGGCTGCGGCCTGTTCGATGCGATCGTGTCCAATCCGCCGTACATCCGCAGCGAAGAGATGCGCACGCTTCCGCCCGAAGTCGGACAGTGGGAGCCGCGCTGGGCTCTCGAAGCCGGCGCCGACGGCATGGATGTCACGGCGCCGCTCGTCGACGACGCGTTCGAGATGCTCGCTCCCGGCGGAGTGCTGCTGGTCGAGGTCGGCACGCAGTCGGCGCGCGTCCGCGAACGTTTCGTCAGCCGTGGTTACGACCAGGTCGTCGTGCGGCGCGACCTGGCCGGAATCGATCGCGTGGTCATGGGTCGAAGGCGCGCGTAGCGGGATACAGGCAAGGGCATCGGACAATGGACAAGCTCGTCATCGAAGGACCGAGTCGCCTGGACGGCGACGTCGAGGCCGGCGGCGCCAAGAACGCCGCGCTGCCGCTTCTGTTCGCGAGCCTTCTGACCGACGAGCCGTGTCACCTGTCGAACGTCCCGGACGTCGCCGACATTCGCACGACGATCCGCCTGCTGCAGAGCCTCGGCGCGCAGGTCGAATGGCCGACGCCGTCCGAGTTCGTCATCGACTGCTCCGCGATCGAAGGGCGCGAAGCTCCATACGAGCTCGTGCGCCGGATGCGTGCGTCGTTCCTGACGCTCGGGCCGCTGCTCGCGCGCTTCGGCGAAGCGCACGTCTCGCGTCCCGGCGGCTGCGCGATCGGAGCGCGGCCGATCGACATCCACCTCGAAGGCATGAAGAGGCTCGGCGCCCGCGTCGAGCTCAAAGGCGGCTACGCCGACGCAAAAGCGAAGCGGCTTGCGGGCGGGCATGTGATCTTCCCGATGCCGTCGGTCGGCGCCACCGAGAACGTGCTGATGGCGGCGTCGCTCGCCGACGGCGCGACGCGCATCGAAAACGCCGCGCGCGAGCCGGAGATCGTCGATCTGGCGGCGGCGCTCGTCAAGATGGGTGCGAGGATCCGCGGCGCCGGCTCGTCGGTGATCGAAGTCGAAGGTGTCCCCAAGCTCGGCGGCTATCGACACGAGGTGATTCCCGATCGCATCGTCGCCGGGACGTTCCTGATCGGCGCGGCGATGACCGGCGGCGACGTCTACGTGCGCGGCGCGAAGGCCGAGCATCTCGAAAGCCTGCTCGAAGCGCTGATGCGCGCGGGCTGCCAGGTCGACATCGACACCGGCGGCGTGCGCCTGAAGATGACGCAGCGGGTTCGCCCGGTCAGCATCGTCACGGCACCGTTTCCGGGCTTTCCGACCGATCTGCAGGCGCAGTGGACTGCGCTTCTGTGCGTTGCCGACGGCCGCGCCGAAGTGCACGAGCGGATCTTCGAGAATCGTTTCATGCACGTCTCGGAGCTCGCGCGCATGGGCGCGGATGTAAACGTTCTGCCGGGCGGGCACGCCGTCGTTTCGGGCGTCGAACGATTGTCGGGCGCACCGGTCATGGCGACCGACCTGCGCGCGAGCGTGTGCCTCGTGCTGGCCGGCGTTGCGGCCGAGGGCCGCACCGACGTGCTGCGCATCTATCACCTCGATCGCGGCTACGAGCTGATCGACGCCAAGCTCGCGGCGCTCGGCGCCAACGTGCGGCGCGAGAGCGGGGGAGACTGAGCGATGAAATCGATACGCACGGCGAGGTCAGCGAGATCGGCCAGGTCCGCGATGTCCGGCAATCCGGCGCGGGGCGCGGGAGAAACCGCGCGCCTCAAGCCGCTCGCCGACGGCAGCAAAGCCGCGCGCGAGCAGCTCGCGGCACTTGCGCAGCGCGGGCAGGGGCCGCGCGGCGTCGAAGTTGCCGTCCGCCGGATCCTCGACGCGGTCCGCAACGACGGCGACAAGGCGATCGTGCGCTTTACCGAGCAGTTCGACGGCGTGCGCCTTTCGCCATCCGCATTCGAGATCACGCCGAAAGAGATCTCGGCCGCGCGCCGGCGCCTTGCGAAGGATCTCGTGCGAGCGCTCGAAGCCGCGCACGACCGCATCCGTGCGTTTCACATGCTCGAGCGCGAGAAGAGCTTCGAGCGCAACGAGAAAGGCATCCGCACCGGGATGCGCCTGACTGCGCTTGCCCGCGCCGGCGTCTACGTGCCGGGAGGCAAGGCGGCGTATCCGTCGAGCGTGCTGATGAACATCGTGCCCGCAAAGGTTGCCGGCGTCGCCGACATCACCGTCGTTACGCCGCCGGGCCGTGACGGGATTGCGGACGCGGTGCTGGTGGCTGCCGGAATTGCCGGCGCGACGCGTGTGCTTCGGATCGGCGGCGCGCAGGCCGTTGCCGCGCTCGCCTATGGGACCAAGACCGTCGCGCGCGTCGACAAGATCGTCGGCCCCGGAAACATCTACGTCGCGACGGCCAAGCGCCTGGTCTTCGGCGAGGTCGACATCGACATGGTGGCCGGGCCGAGCGAAGTGCTGATCATTGCCGACGATTCGGCCAATCCGGAGTGGGTTGCCGCCGACATGCTCGCGCAGGCCGAGCACGACGAGCTGGCCGCATCGATCTGCATCACGACGTCGCAGCAGCACGCGCGCGACGTGGCGCGCGCGGTCGAGCGCCAGTGCAGCGAGCTCCCGCGGGCGTCGATCGCGGCCCGCTCGCTCGAGCGTTTCGGAACGATCCTCGTCGTCGAGAGCCTCGAGCGTGCCTGCGAGATCGCCGACGAGATTGCGCCCGAGCACCTCGAAGTGTTCACGCGCCGGCCGAAAAGCCTGGTCGCGAAGCTGCACAACGCGGGTGCGATTTTCGTGGGATCGATGACCACCGAATCCATAGGCGACTACGCGGCCGGGCCGAACCACGTGCTTCCCACCGGCGGCTCGGCGCGCTTCGCATCGCCGCTCGGTGTCTATGACTTCGTCAAGCGAACCAGTATCATCGAAGTCGATCGCGCCGGCTTCGAGCGGCTGGCGCCGACTGTCGTACGACTGGCCACCGCCGAGGGCCTCGATGCCCACGCACTGGCCGTGCTGAGACGGATTCCATAGGCAACGACGCGCAAGCGCTGCCTGCCGCACAGGACGCGAGAGCATTGCCGGCGACTTCCGGCGCAGCAGACGACGGAGAGGAAAAGATGGCGACAAGCAAAAAAGCCGGAACCAAAGCCAGGACTCAGGCGAAGGCCTCGCGCAGGAAGGCGTCCGCAAGCGCGGCCGTGCGCACGAAGGCCCCGGTCGTGGCGCTGCGCAAAAAGCGCGGCCGCGCAGCTGCCGCGTCCACAGAAGTCCGCCGCGCCGAGGTTCTTCGCGAAACCAGCGAGACGCGGATCTCGGTGCGCGTGGCGATCGAGGAGCCCGGCTACCAGGTGACGACCGGCGTTCCGTTTCTCGATCACATGCTGGAGGCGCTGTCGCGGCACTCGAACATCGGGCTTGCCGTCGAAGCGTCGGGCGACACGCACATCGACGACCACCACACCGTCGAGGACGTCGGCCTCGCCATCGGCGAAGCGATCCGGCGCGCGCTCGGCGAGAAAGCCGGCATCTATCGCTTCGGTCATTTCGAGGCTCCGCTCGACGAAGCGCTGGTCGCGGTGACGGTGGACCTGAGCGGGCGTCCGTACCTGGTCTACAACGTCGGGCTCAAGCCGCAGCGTGTCGGCACCTTCGACGTCGGGCTCGTCGAGGATTTCTTCCAGGCGCTGATGACGTCGGCGGGCATGAACCTGCACATCAACGTGCGCTACGGTCGCAATCCGCACCACATCATCGAAGCGACGTTCAAGGCGTTCGCGAAAGCCCTGCGGATGGCATGCGCGCTCGACGCGCGCGTCGAAGGCGTGCCGTCGACGAAAGGATCGCTCTGAAGGAAGGATCGTGATCGCAGTCGTTGATTATGGCGTGGGCAACCTGCGCAGCGTCTCGAAGGCGCTCGAGAAAGTCGGCGCCGACGTGCGCGTGACGTCATCGCCTGCCGAGATCGACGCGGCCGATGCCGTCGTGCTGCCGGGCGTCGGTGCGTTCGCGCACTGCATGGACAACCTCCGGTCGGCCGGCCTCGAGCCGGCGGTGCGCGCGGCCGCGGCGTCGGACCGGCCGTTCCTCGGAATCTGCGTCGGCATGCAGATCCTGTTCGAGGAGAGCGACGAGTTCGGGCGCGTCGAAGGTCTCGGCATCCTTCCCGGCCGCGTGCGCAGGTTCGAGCCGCGCGACCATGCGCTCAAGGTTCCGCACATGGGATGGAACGAGCTCGACATCAAGCGGCGTGCGCCGCATCTCGAAGGCCTCGCGCCAGGTGTGCGCGTGTACTTCGTGCATTCGTACTATGTCGAGACGCCGGATCCGTCGATCATCGCGACGTCGACGCGCTATGCCGTCGAGTTCGTGTCGAGCGCGTGGCGCGGCAACATCTTCGCGACGCAGTTTCATCCCGAGAAGAGCCAGGCCACAGGGCTACGCATCCTCGAAAACTTCGCCGGGCTCGTGGCTGCGCGCCGCGCGGCATGACGACAAAAACCCTGCTTTTCCGGAGCCCGGCGCAACACGGGCTCTTCACAGGACCGACGTGCTGATTTTACCGGCAATCGACATCCGCGGCGGGCGCTGCGTCAGGCTCGTGCAGGGCGATTACGCGAAGGAAACCGTCTTCGGCGACGACCCCGCCGAGATGGCCGAGCGCTGGCTCGCCGAAGGCGCCGAGGCGATCCACATCGTCGACCTCGACGGCGCACGCGACGGTACCGCAACCAACCGCGAAGCCGTGCTCGCGATCCTGCGTACGGCGCTCGTCGCAGGCCGCGGTGTCGTCACCGAGCTCGGCGGCGGCATCCGGACCCTCGTCGACGTCGAACGCTGGCTCGAAGTCGGCCTTTCGCGCGTCATCGTCGGCACCGCGGCAGTCGAGGATCCGAACTTCGTCGGAGAGGCGGCGCGCCTGTGGCCGGGCCGCGTGTGGGTCGGCATCGATGCGCGCGGCGGCAAGGTTGCCACGCGCGGCTGGATGGAAACCACGTCGGTCGATGCGACCCTGCTCGCGCGGGACATGGAGTCGCGCGGCGCGGCCGGCATCGTCTTTACCGACATCGAGCGCGATGGCACCGGAAAGGGAGTATCGGTTGAATCGACCGCGCGACTCGCCGAAGCGCTGTCGATCCCGGTCATCGCATCGGGCGGAGTTCATTCGGCGAACGACGTGACGCGGATACGCAGCGTGGCATCGTCGGGAATCGAAGGCGTCATCGTCGGCCGCGCGCTCTACGACGGCGACGTGCGGCTTTGCGATCTGCTTGCAGCTGCCGCAGGCTGAGGCGACCGGAAGAACCGCAATGCTCGCCAAACGCATCATCCCGTGTCTCGACGTCAAGGACGGGCGCGTCGTCAAAGGCGTCAATTTCCTCGGACTGCGTGACGCGGGCGATCCGGTCGAATGCGCCTCGCGCTACGACGCCGAAGGCGCCGACGAGCTGACGTTCCTCGACATTACCGCAAGCCACGAGAAGCGCGGCATCATCCTCGACGTGGTCCGGCGCACGGCCGAGCAGGCGTTCATGCCGCTGACGGTTGGCGGCGGGGTGAGAACCGTCGACGACGTGCGCACGCTCTTGCACGCGGGCGCCGACAAGGTCTCGATCAACACTGCGGCCGTTTCGGATCCCGATTTCGTCCGCACGGCCGCGCGGGCATTCGGCGCGCAGTGCATCGTGGTTGCCGTCGACGCGCGTCTTCGCGCGGGGCAGACGAAAATCGCATCGGAAGCCGAAGGCGGAGGCGTGAGCGGCAAACCTCCGTGGGCTGCGCGCTACCCGGAGCTTCTCGTCGACGAATCGACGGACGAAGGCTGGGAGATCTACACGCACGGCGGACGGCGTCCGACCGGCATCGACGCCGTGCGATGGGCCCGCCGCATGGAAGAGTTCGGCGCCGGCGAGATTCTTCTGACGAGCATGGACCGCGACGGCACCAAGGCCGGATACGACGTTGCGCTGACGAGCGCCGTCGCCGAAGCCGTCGGAGTTCCCGTCATCGCGTCGGGCGGAGTCGGAACGCCGGCGCACATGTTCGACGGGCTCACGGCGGGCAAAGCCGACGCCGTGCTCGCGGCTTCGATCTTCCACTACGCCGAGTATTCGATCGGCGAAGTGAAGGAATTTCTCGGACAGCGCGGCGTCTGCGTGCGCGTCTGACATCTCTACAAAGGCGGAGGCAGCGATGGCAGCTCTCGAGGGACTTCGGATCGTCGATCTCACCCAGTGGGAAGCGGGAACCTCCTGCACCCAGCTGCTCGCCTGGCTCGGCGCCGACGTGATCAAGGTCGAGCCTCCCGAGGGCGAGCCCGGCCGGCGCCTGATCTCGGAGCGGCCCGACGCCGACGCGATCTACTTCCTGATGTTCAACTCGAACAAGCGCTCGGTCACCCTCAACCTGAAAACCGAGCGCGGCCGCGAGCTGCTGCGGCGTTTCATCTCGCGCGCGGACGTCGTTGCCGAGAACTACGCGAACGGCGTGCTCGAAGAGCTCGGCTTCAGCTACGACGCGATGAAGGCGATCAAGCCCGACATCATCCACGCGTCGGTCAAAGGCTTCGGATCGTGGGGACCGTGGGCCGACTACAAGAGCTTCGACATGATCGGGCAGGCAACCGGCGGCGTGCTGGCCGTGACCGGCACTCCCGAGACGCCGCCGCTCAAACCCGGCGTTACGTTCGGCGATACCGGCGCAGGGCTTACGCTCGCGGTCGCGGTGCTGGCGGCTTACATCGAACGGCTTCGCACCGGCCAAGGCCAGTCGGTCGAAGTGTCGATGCAGGACGCGATGTTCAACTTCATGCGCTCGGCGCTCGTCGCGCACTATCTGACCGGCGGTTTTCCGGCGATGCGGTACGGCAACCGCATGGGCCTGCTGTGCCCGACCGATCTCTATGCGACCAAAGGCGGAGGCCCGAACGACTACATCTACCTGATGGTCACGACCGCCCGCATGTGGCACGCGGTGCTCGACGTGATCGGTCGCCCCGACCTCAAGGGCCACGACGACTACGAAATCCAGCGCGATCGCGGAAACCACTGGGACGAGGTTTCGAAAATGATCGGCGACTGGACGGCCGGCCACGACAAGTTCGAAGCGATGCGCCTCCTTGGTGAAGCCGGCGTGCCGTGCGGTGCGGTCATGGATACGGCCGACCTGTTCCAGAGCGAGCATCTTCGCGCGCGGGGAATGATCGCTCGCATCGACCATCCGGTGCGCGGCAGCCTCGAGCTGCCTGGCTCGCCGATCAAGATGGGCGGCGGCGCCGAGACGGCAATCACCGCATCTCCGCTGCTTGGCCAGCACACCGACGAAGTGCTCGCCGAGCACGGTTTCAATGCGGACGAGATCGAAGGCCTGCGGCAGAGCGGAATCATCTGATCCGGACAGCGGCGGGCTGGCTCCCGCCTTTCCGCGCCCCGCGCCAGTGCTGCCGCCTTTTCGGGCAGCCGACGCTCATTCGATTGGTGTCGCGTATCACATGTGACGCCAAAAGACTTTGTCCATGATCAGTGATCCGTTGGCGTTAACTTCGCCGGTCCGTGAATCTCCTCACCGCAACAGGAAGCGGGTGTCCGCTCGCTCATCACTCAGGAGAAACACGATGAAAGGATTCAAGTCGACAACAATCGGGGCGGCTGCCTCTGCGGCAGCCATTGCACTTTCTCTGACGTCGCCCGTGGCTGCGCTGGCCGACGGCGGCACCTACGACATCCAGATTCCGAACCGGAAGGGATTCGCCGAGGCAACCACGCAGGACGGCGCGATCGTCTCGTATATCGGCGATTCCAACACCACGTTCGGCTCGTCCGGCTCGGGTATCTTCGATTCGTTCGTGCGTCTTCAGGGCGCGCCGACCGAGCAGGGCTACAACACCGACGGTGCGGTCCAGTTCAACACGAAGGCCGGCACGTTCACGCGCTCGATGCTGGTCAGCGAGATTCCGCTCGTGACGGTGAACGGCAACGAGTACTGGGAGATCTTCTGCGATACCAATGAGGGCAACAGCGCGAAGAAGGTTTCTCTCGACAAGTTCGAGGTCTACTTCACCGACAATCCGGCACTGACCGGCTACCCGTTCGCACTGACTCCCGAGTACGCATTCGACGGCGCGATCCTGATGAACGACGTCAATCAGGGATCAGGCCGCGGCGACCTGCGTTACCTCGTTCCGGTGAGCACCATTCCGCCCGGTTGCGAGTACGGCTCTGTTTCCGGATGCGACACGTACTTCGTGCTGTATTCGAAGTGGGGCGGAACGTTCCCGAGCGAAGGCGGCTTTGAAGAGTGGAAAGTCAAGATCTACGAGACGTCGATCACGACGTCGGAGCAGGACTGGCTTCCGAACGACACCGCCTCGGCCAGCTGGACGACGGACACCAATCTGAGCGGAAGCTTCTCGTTCACGCTGTATGACGGCCCCGACTGCGGCGCGACCGGCAACGGAATCCTTCGCGATACGGAGACGATTCCGTTCACGGATGCGGCCTCACCGGCGACTGCCTCGACGACCAACACGACGGTCAAGGTCACCCAGAGCGCGGTGGTTTCGTGGAAGGTGGTCTTCAGTCCGACGACGGGCGGCGTGCTCGGTTCGCAGCACTGCGAAACCTCGGATCTGGTCATCACGAACTGATCGGACCGCCGTTCGATCCTGCCCGTACGCGGCGGGCTCCGGTCCCGGAGCCCGCCGCAACTTTCCGTCCATACTGCGACTCATTCGAGCCGCGCACGGCAATCCAGCTCCGTGCCTGGCGGCAAAATCTGCCGTCCGTTCGCATCACGAGTTGAAATGACTTCGATGCCGGGGTGTATCGGGTGCAGGGTGACTGCGCCCAGGTTCACAACGGCACTTCTGCTGGCGGCGACGTTCTTCGTCAGCGCATGCACGCATCTCTCGCCGTATTACCGCGCGGGACGCATGACGCTGGTTCCGCCGTCGGCCGCGGCCCAGGTCGATCATCGCCTGCTGCTCGTCGGCGACGCCGGCGATGCGGATCCGAACGGCGAGCCCGCGCTCGAGATGCTTGGCCGGCAGGTGCGCCTGCTGCCCGATCGTACGACCGTCGCGTTCCTCGGCGACAACGTCTACGAGCGCGGAATGCCGGAGGCCGGCGAGTCGGTTGCTGCCGACGAAGCGGCCGAAGCGGCCAACGCCGTTCTCCCGAAAGTCTTCGACAGCCGGCACCAGGCCGAGCGTCTGCTCGATGCCCAGATCGATACCGTCCGCGATACGCCGGCGGAGGGAATCTTCATTCCCGGCAATCACGACTGGGACCCGTTTGCAGCCGGAGGCTGGAAGCGCGTGCTCGAGCAGCAGAACTACCTGAAAGCGGTTTCGAAGATGAGCCCCGGCGTGAACGTGCGCATGGTTCCCGAGGGCGGATGCCCCGGGCCGGTCGCAATACCGCTCGGCAAGCGCGGAGAGCTGATCGTGCTCGACACCGAATGGTTCCTCGAGCTGGCGATCAAACACGACCAGCCGAACGACAAGCCCTGCCCGGAGAACAATCCGACCGGCTGCGAGTGCACGACGGAACAGGACGTCGTCAAAGCGCTCATCGCGGAGCTTCGCGAGGCGGCGAAGGAGGGACGCTGGGCGGTCGTGGCTGCGCATCATCCGCTCAACAGCGCGGGGCCGCACGGCGGCTTCGTCGAACCGCTCACGCATCTGTTTCCGTTGCGCTTCATGCGGCACTACCTGCCGTGGTACTTCGAATGGATTCCGATGCCGGTGCTCGGAACCATGGCGGTCCTGGCTCGCCAGCATTTCTCCCCGAGCCCGCAGGATGCCTCGAACGCAACCAACATCCACCTGCGAACGCTGCTGCGCGACGCGATGGCCGAAGCCGAAAAGCAGGATGCGCCGACGCTCCTCTATGCCGCCGGGCACGATCACAGCCTGCAGGTCTTCAAGACCGCGCGCGGCCCCCGCTACACGGTCGTGAGCGGGCTCGGCGCGACGTCGCGATCTTCGGAAGTCGGCTCGACCCACAACACGCTGTTCGCGCATTCGAGCCCGAAACACACCGGCTTCATGCAGGTCGACTTTCTTCGCAGCGGAGAAGTGCGCCTGTCGGTGTTCGAATCGGAGAGCGGCAAAGGCGACGCCGGCGGGGAAGTCTATTCGCTCATGCTCGCCGAAGCCGGCTCGCCGCGCGGCGCGCGCAAGGCGATCACGAGCGAGGGGCTATGGAAGCGCGCGAGAAAACGCGCGTCAGCGGTCTGGCACAAGATCGACCGCGACTGATGCGGCGCCGGCGCCGCATGCACCCGCATTGCATCCGTCGCGCGCGCTCGCGGAACCTTACTTCAGCGCTGCGCGGAACTTCTTCCCGTCGTTCTTCGCTGCGTCGGTAAACGTGGATTGCCAGCACATCCCCTGGCCCGCATCCGAAACGTTGAACAGCTGGACGACGACCGCGGGATTGAAGCTCAGAAACCGCTCGCTGCTGACGGGAGTCGGCATCGGAGTTTGCGGGCCTTGCGCGCTGAGCGCGATGGCCGCCTTTCCGTCGGGTCCGGAATCGAGACCGAGCCGCTTGATGCCGTGCATCGCCATGCTCCTGTCCCTGTAGGTCCAGCTGCACTCTCCGTCGCGATCGTGAATCTGCCAGATCGCCGTCGCAGGCAGATGGAAGTCGGACGCCAGGACGTACTGGCCGCTGCCGACGGCATCGAAGATGCACATCTCGTAGACGGAGTCCTGGTCCGGTGCCCCGAAGTCCGCGCAATCGGTGGTCTGGCCGTGATCCCACTTCCAGATCGCCTTGCCCTCGTGCGCGGTCGACAGCAGCAGGCTGGAGCCGGACGCGGTCAGGCAGCCGTCGGTCGGAGCGACGACGTATGAGCAGGCTCCGCTCTGGAGGTCGCAGTCGTTGCGCGTGCACGGGTTCGCGTCGTCGCACAGCGGCGCGCCGTCGTTCGGACATACGCCCGACGCGCAGAAGCTGTCGCCGTGACAGAGGTCTCCGGCGCACTGCGTACCGTCAGGCTGAACGTTGGTCCTGCAGGTGCCGGCGCCGTTGCACGTATCGGCGAGGTCGCACGAGGTCTGCGCTGCGCTTCCGCACGCTGCTCCGGACGCGTCGAACCGGCACGCGGGCGAGCAGCAATCGCCGGCGAGCGTCTCGTGGTCGTCGCACTGCTCGCCGGAGTTCAGGATGCCGTTGCCGCAAAGGTTGCAGCCGGAGACGATCGCCGCGCACGTGTCGGCGTTGCAGCACTCCTGCCCGGCGATTGCCGGATCGCACGCTTCGCCGGGATCGACCGTGCCGTTGCCGCAAAGACTGCAGGTGACGGAAAGGCCGACGGTGAGTGGAATCGAGCTGCCCGCAGTGTTGTTGTGTGCGGTCACCGTGACGGCAAAGTCGGTTGCGCTCACGGCATCGCTCGACAGAAACGTGCAGCGGCTCACGGGACCCGGCGCGGCGTGCGGGGAATTCGCGATCCAGCCCTGTCTGAGGATCTTCGGCGAAGACGCGTCGTGATCGGATGGAGCGTAGAGCGCGCCGGACGCGAGGTTCGTGCAGTGCACGCCGGCATCGGTGCCCGAGAAACGGCCGGTCGAATACGCGATGTCGAACTGCAGCGCGCCCCAGTCGGCATCCGAGGTCACGTTCGAGACGACGTCCCAGTGCGTCGTGCATGCCGCGGTCGCGCGCACGCCGCATGCCGCCACAACGGCGGCGGAAATCGCGATGGAAAGTGTGAAATGGCGGCGCATCGGGATGCTTGCGGGTCGGGCGCTCGAAGTCCGTAGGGCACAACCGGCGCTGTGTCCAACCCGCGTCGGACCGCGCGTCGAACCCAAAGAGGCCGCCAGGACTTCCTAACGGTGAACGTGAAAACGGTTATACGCCGGATTCACGACCAGAACCTGCTGCAGCAGGGACCGGCCCTTTTCCGCATCGCCGGTGCGAAGCGAGATCATCGCCGCGTGGTACAGCAGATGGGCGTCCCTGGTGCCGAGCGCGGTTGCCTTCGCAGAGGCATCCCTGGCGCCGGCGAAATCGCCGGACTTGTACAGCGCCCACGCAAGCGCGTCCCACGCGTAGATGCTGTGACGGACCTGCAGGTCTTTACGCGCCCAGCGAAGCGCTTCGGCGGGGTCTTCCTCGCTGTCGCAATAAAACTCCGCGAGGTGGTGGAGATAATGATTGTTGCCGGCCGCGACGGAGTCGAGGTACGCGGCCCTGGCCCGGTCGTACCACGGCTTTGCCTGCTCGGGCTGTCCGCGAAAACTGTACAGGTCTCCGAGGGCCTGCAGAGTTTCGGCGCGGCCGGAGCGCTCGAACAATCCGCTGTAGGCCGCGACCGCTTCGTCGTAGCGTCCCTGCGCGGCGCGAAGCTCGGCCAGATGATCGAGCTGCGCGAAGCTTTGCGGTGCTTTCGAGTATTCGCGCTCGGCGCCGTCCAGGTCGCCGGCACGAAACAGCAGCTCACCGCGACGCACGTGATACCAGCCGTCCTGATCGCCGGCCTGTGCGAGCAGTCGGCCAGCGTCCTCGGTATGGCCGTGCAACTCGGCAAGCCTCGCGCGGCGCGCGAGTACGGGCGCGGACGCCGCGTCGGTGCCGAGCTGATCGTAGATCCTTGCCGCGTTCTCGTAGTTGCCGAGCTCGAGCTCGGCGTCTCCGCAGAGTGCGAGCGCGCCGGTGTTGTTCGGATCGATCCGGTACGCACGCTCCGCGGACGACAGCGCACCGGCGAAGTCATGCGATTCGAAATCCACCAGTGCGAGAGCGGACAATCCGCCGGGATTGCGCTCGGCGGGTACGGCCGCGAGCGACGCGCGGGCTTCGACTGCGGCCAGCTCGAGGTACGCAAACTCGCCGCTGTCGCGCAGAAGCTTGACGTAACTCGACGCGAGCCGGTTGTGGGCAACGTAGTCGAGAGGATCCTCGACCGCGCGAGCCTTGAGGAAGGCCACCGTCGGGCTGGTTGCGACGCCAGGCCGTGCTGTCGGCACGGCCTGGCCCTCGCGAACGAGCCCGGATCCCGCCAGCGCCAGGGCCGCTGTTACGGCGAGCACGGTGATCTCAGTTGCGCGTCCGATCATCGACGGTTCCGGGAGCGAACGGCTGCTGCGCGGCGGCAAAGAACGGGAACGTGTCGCGGAACGCCACGTCGTTGGCGTCCACATGATCGCCCGTCGTGAGCTGCTCGTTGGTCACGAGGAACAGAACGGTGTCGATCACGTCGTCGGCCGGCCGCCGGCCGTTCGGAAATCCCGCTCCGCTGTTGGTGCCGCCCTGAAGCCCGATGTTCGGCAGGCTCGTGTCGAGGCGCAGCATGTCGCCATGGGCGACCGCCACGTTGGCGAGGATTCCGATGTGCGCCTGATCGGTGCCGAGCGCGGTAAGCGTCGCGACGATGTCGCCGGCGAACCTGCCGGCCGCATCCTGCTGCGTCGTCGCGCGGTTGTATTCGTTCTTCCTCGGGAACGGGATGAGAACCGTGTTGATGGCCGGTACGCCCATGCGGTCGATGGGCACGAAACGGCCCTCGGCGAGGGGATCGTCCGTACGCGAGTAATGCACCTCGGTGTTGCGCAGCGTCGTTGCGCTGACACCGATCACATCACCCGCCGGACCCTTGAGCATATTTGCCGGCACGCTCAGTGCGATCATCTGGATGTTGTAGCCGGCAAACGTGTTGCGGCCGCGATTGAGCGCGGAAGCATCCGGCGTACCGGCGAGGACCGATCCGGCGAACCGCTGGAACGCCGGTATGTCGAAGAAAAACGGATCGTCGGTGATTCCGGCAAAGAAGGAGACGCCGGCCTTCGTCGTGACGACTGGCGCCGGCGCGTCCGCGGCCGTCGCCGACCCGACCGTCGTCGGAGCCTCGAACAACTCCTTGGCCCTGCCGGCCTTCGGGTTGAGGACGATGTGGGCCATCTGCGGCTGCGAGCGCGATGTCTGCTCGTCGAAGCGTACGTTGATCAGAACATCGGGCGCGGCGTCTCCGGTGTTTTCAATGTTGAAACGGTACTGCACATTCGGGTCGAAGCCGCCCGCGTTCCCGTTCTCTCCCGGGACGATGAAGCCATGAACGTCGAAAGCCAGGATGACCTTGGCGTTGTCGTTCGGGTCGACGAATGCGTAGACGTCGGCGATGTCGGCGCCCTGATCGGACTCGACGAGCGGGGCCTCGAGATGATCGGCGGCCGTCGCCTGTCCGGAAAATAACGACGCTGCAGCGAGCACGGCAGCCGCTCGCAGAAGAAGCTGAGGCGTGGGGTTCATGAGTTTTCTCCTTTCGGTCTCGGTGGGCTTTCCAGCAGGTACGTTTCAGCGCGGGAACCGGATTTGTCTCCGGTACGAAATTCCGCAGGTGCCGCCGGACCTGCGGGGCTGGCAAGCCGGGTACGGGCTTGGCAGGGATGTGTCCAGCGCGCTGAATCACGATGAGAAACGCATCTCACCGGTCTCACCGATGCAGCCGTTCAACGGACGGCCGCAATCCACGTGAAAGGCCGGGACGCGTTCGGGGACGTATGGACCAACGGCCAGGAATTGCGCAGGGAAGCCGGCCTGCGCAACTGTGCGTCGGAGCTAAGCGGCCGCTTCCTGCGGCAGCGGCGACAGCCGCACCGAAACACCGTTCAGGATCGACTGGCCGACGATCCCTTCGACCTCGGAGTCGTCGGTCCAGTCGTTGACGGATACTCCCGCGTGCGCGCCGGCGACGCGCTGCCACCTGGCCGACGCCGCATGACCGTAGCCGTGCGGCAGGCTGACGACGCCGGGACGCATCTCGTCGGTGATCTTGATGCGCACCGGGCCGCTGTGGACGCGGCTCGTCAGCAAGACGTCGCTGTTGTCTTCGATGCCGGCGCTCCGCGCGTCGTCCGGGTGCACGAACAGCACGCAGCGGCCGCGGCCCGAGACCAGAGACGGCACGTTGTGCATCCACGAGTTGTTGGTCCGCAGCTCGCGCCGTCCGACGAGCAGAAGCTCATCCTGCTGATGCGGCGTCTGGAGCTTTTCGATGAGCTCGTCCATCGCAGCGAGAAACGGAGCCGCGCCGACGTGGATCTTCCCGTCCTTGTGGAAGATGCGATGCGCGACGCCTTCTTCGAGCGCGCCGAGATCGAGACCGTGCGTCGCGGCCCGGAGCTTCTTCAGCGACAGCCCGCTCGACCACGGGTTGAACCGGTCGCCGCGCGGTCCCATGCGCAGCACGAGATCGACGGAGCTGTCGGGCGTCCATTTCCAGCCGGCGTGCCGGCCGATGCGGTACAGCGAATCGAGAGCCTTCAGTCCGAACGGCCCGCCGCCGAGGCGCAGCGCGAGCTCGTGCAGGATCTCCCAGTCGGCAAGCTCACCGGGCTGCTTGCTGACGACCGGCGGTGACCAGCGCGCGATGTTGCGGATCGAAATCATCGGCACCACCGCATCGATGTGGTCCTCGGCGAGCGACCATGCGGGAGGCAGAATCACGTCCGCGTGCCGCGTCGTCTCGTTCAGATAGATGTCGATCGATACCATGAAGTCGAGTTTTTCGAGCGCGGCCGTTACGCGCCGACCGTTCGGAAGCGACAGGGCCGGATTGCCGGCGTACGTGATCAGCGCGCGGATCTGGCCGTCGCCCGGTGCTTCGATTTCTTCGGCAAGGCACGCGGCGGGCAGATCGCCGACGGTTTCGGGAAGCTTGCGGATGCGGCTGTGCCAGCGCGCGTGGCCGTCCATTTTGCCGACGTGCGCGAGCAGTGCGGCGTCGAGCGCGGGCGTCGTGAACATTGCGCCGCCGGCGGCACCAAGGCGGCCGGCGACGATGTCGAGAAGATCGCCGGCGAACGTCGCGAGCGTTCCGAAACGGTTGTTGCACACGCCGATGCGCGTGTAGGCGACCGGCCGCAAAGCCTGGGTGAATTCCTGCGCGAGCCGTTCGAGGACGGCCACCTCCACGCCGGCGTGGCGCGCGGCCGCGGATACGTCGAGCCGCTCGAGTCGCGCCGCGACGGCATCCCAGCCGTCGAGCATTGCCCGCACCGCGGCTGGAACGCCGCTCCGATCGACGACGAGCTTGACGAACGCCAGAAGGAACGACGCGTCGCCGCCGGGACGGATCTGCACGAGCTCGTCGGCCTCCTTCGCGGTCTCGCTGCGGCGCGGATCGACGACGACGACTTTGCCTCCGCGCTCGCGGATCGCGCGAATGCGGTTTTTCACGTCCGCTCCGGCCATCGCGCTTCCCTGCGAGATCAGCGGATTCGCGCCGATGCACAGGAAGTAGTCCGAGCGATCGACGTCCGGCACCGGAATGACGAGCGAGCTCCCGTAAAGATAGTGCGAAGCGGCAAAGCGCGGGCTCGTATCCTGCGACCCGGCGCTGAACGAGTTGCGTGAGCCGAGCGCCTTCTGGAATCCGTTGCGCATCAAGAGCGCGCCATGATTGTGCGTGACGGGATTTCCGAAGTAGCTCGCGATCGAGTCGTTGCCGTGCTCGCGGCGGATCGCGAGCAGCCGCTCGCCGACGAGATCGAACGCTTCGTCCCACGTGATTGGCTCGAACTCGCCGTCGGCGCGCCGTCGCATCGGGGTGCGAAGGCGATCGGGGTCGTGGTGAACCGCAGCCATCGCGATGCCCTTCGGGCAGATGTAGCCCTTCGAGTGCACGTCGTCGTGGTCGGGGCGGACCGAGACGATGCGCTCGGCGCCCGGCTGGCCGGCGACTTCGAAGACCAGGCCGCATGCCGCCTCGCAGAGCGAACAGCTCCGGAAGACGGTCCGGGTGGCGGATTCGCTGCCGACCCGTCCGTCGGCGTGGTCCTCCAGCTGGTTGTGCTGCTGACTGTACTGGTCGGCCTCGAGCTCGGGAGGCAGTCGGTGAAGCATCGCTGGTGGCTCCTTGGCGCGTGGGACTTGCGCGAGCCTCACTGGTACTGCGCAGCGCCGGGCCGAACAAGGGCCGCTTGAGGGCCGTCGGCGGGGGCCATTGGCCAGTCGTGCGGCACGGCGACGTCCGAATCGATCGTTGCGAAGGTGGCGCGCCCCGATTTACCGGCCGCCGCGGCGTAGTGGCGCCACTTCGCGAGAAACAGTCTGGCTGGACTGCGTGCGCCACGCCACAAAGGAAGACGATGCCTGCCACACCAATACGCGCGTCGATCGTTCTGGTTGCACTAGTCCTCGTCGGCTTTCCGGCGACAGGCAGCGGCCTTGCGGGAGGTCTGCCCGCGTCGTACGGGGTCGAGCGCGCAGCCGGCGACGGAAACTGCACGATCACGTTCCGGATGACGACGGACGCCACCGTCGGAAACCTCGGATGGGAAACCGATTACACGAACGCGCCGGGCGGATTCGCCGGAGAAGGCGACGGCGTCGATTGCACCGCTCTGGTCCCGGTCCTGCTCGGCAAATTCGATGACGATGCCGGCACGCTCACGCTCGGCTGGATCGCACCGCTCGGAGTCAGCGGCACCACCGACATCGTCGAGTGCACGTTCGTCCCGACGGGGATTCCCAAAAAAGAAGACTTCAGCGTCACCGTGACCGAAGCCGGTGATCCGGAGACGAACGACATCGTGCCGCCGCCGGTGGTCGAGGTGCACACGATTTCGTGCGCGCCGGTGTGCGGCAACGACAGTGTCGACGGCGGGGAAGAGTGCGACGACGGCGACACCGACTTCCAGCCCGGCGACTTCTGCTCGGCGGATTGCAGCCTGATCCCGTGCGGCTCGCCGGGCGGCGCCGATGCGGACGCGCCGAAGGCCAGCGATGCGCTGTTCATCCTGCACGCGTCGGTCGGCACCGGTCAGTGCGACGTGCGCGTCTGCGACGTCAACGCCAGCGGGTCGGTCACCGCGAGCGATGCGCTGCTCGTGCTCGAGGCGGCGGTCGGAATCGACGTCGCTTTCGATTGTCCGCTGTAAGCGGTCTCAGTGACGCGTATCCGTCGACGGCGCTGCGACGGGAGCCGGTGTCGGGGGCTTCTTGGCCCGCGCAGCGGTGCGCGTCTTTTCGCTGTGCGCTGCGTCCTCGGTGGCGACTTCCGGCGCGGCGGCCTCGCGTTTGGCAATCACCGCCGCCGCCGCGTCGCGAAGCTCGCCGAACGACGTATCGACGTCGAGCACGAAGTCGTGGAGGTCGGGAACCAGGTCCCAGTCGCACGTGAAGCCCCAGCACAGATTGCCCGCATAGCTGAACAGCACGATGCCGAGGCACAGGCCGTCCATCAGCGGCAGGAACCCGAAGTTGTCGTGCATGCGTGCGCCGAGCATGTAGAGCGGAACCTGCGGCCCGGGCACGTTGGTCACGATCAGGTTGAACGGAATCGCACGCGTCGCCATTCGCGAGGCGAGCGACAGCACCGTGCTCGGCGTCCATTCGCCGACCTGCGTCAGCATCTCGGCGCCGGCGGCCTGCTTGGCTTCCTTCAGGTGGGCGGTCGTCTGGCGGATGGCTTCGAGGCGTTTGGTGGCATCGGGCTCGCCGAGCGGCATCGGCACGATCCACGCGGAAACGCGGTTGCCGAGCGCGCCGCGCTCGTCCTGCGAACGCACGCTGACCGGCGCCATCACGCGGAAGTCGAGGAACTCGCAGTTGACGTTGCGGCGCGTGAGGAAGCGACGGACTGCGCCGGCAACGGTCGCCAGCACGATGTCGTTGACGGTGCCGCCGAGCGCGTCCTTGACGGCCTTGATGTCGCTCAGCTTCATCTTCATCGAATCGAAGCGGCGGTGCGGGCCGACCGGCTGGTTGAGCGGCGTCTCGGAAACACCGAAGCCGGTCGTCACCATCTCGCGCAGCGCGCGGAAGCGGGAACGCAGGTCGGAGACCGGATCCTGCATCTGCGTCACGAGGCTGGTCACGTTCTTGCCGATGTCGAACGGGAGGCGCGCAACGGTTCCGGCCGTCTCCAGCAGAAGATCGAGCTCGGTCGGAGCCGGCCGCGGAATGTATTTCTCGGCGGCCGCGAACGTCTCGAGCGGCTTCGGCGTGAGCAGCACGTTCAGCAGGTCCACGCTCGAGACGCCGTCGACCATGCAGTGGTGGATCTTGCTGATCATCGCCACGCGACGGCCGTCGTCGAGACCTTCGACGATCCAGATCTCCCACAGCGGCTTCGTGCGATCGAGGTGCTGCGCCATGATGCGCGCGGCAAGCCGCTTGAGCTGGCGCTCGTCGCCCGGCCTCGGAAGCGCGGTGTGGCGCACGTGGTAGTGGATGTTGAAGTGCTCGTAGTCGACCCAGATCGGAGCGCTGTGGAACCAGCTGTGCTGCAGGCGCTGGCGATAGCGCGGGATCAGGTGCATCCGCGATTCGATGTAGGCGCGGATCCGGTCGATGTCGATGCCGCCGTCTTCCTTCGTGAGCGGCTCGGCGTCGTAGGTTGCCGTGCCCGCGATGTGCATCGGCGTGTTTTCCTTCTCGAGGATCAGGAACGAGTTGTCGAGGAAGGTCAGGTGATCGTAGGCGAATTTCTGCATGCTTCTCTCCAGTAGTGGCCGTTGCACAGGCCATCAGAATGGCCGTGGCAAGACATCTGCGCTATGCGTCCGCGGGCCTGCCTACTCGACCACTGGAGACCAGCAATGCCTGTGCAAATTCCCGCATCCCATCGTGACCTGCTCAGCAAGAAGGCGCTCGCGCATCTGGCCACCGTAACGGCCAGCGGCGCTCCGCAAGTTACTCCCGTATGGTTTGATTTCGACGGAACATTCATCCGGGTCAATTCGGCGCGCGGCCGGGCCAAGGACCGCCACATGCGGCGCGATGCGCGCGTGGCGCTTTCGATCGTCGATCCCGACAATGCGTACCGCTATCTCGAAGTGGGCGGCAAGGTCGTCGAGATTTCCGAGACAGGCGCCGACCATCACATCGACTCGCTCGCGAAAACCTACATGGGGGTCGATCGTTATCCGTTCCACCGGCCGACCGAGACGCGGGTCATCTACAAAATCGAGCCGTTGCGCTGTTTCCGGATGGGCTGAGCCGGCGCCGGCTTCCGCTCATCGACCAAGCCGGCCGTGATGCGCCCACGAGGCGAGAGCCGCATCGGCGAGGGAGCGGACGCGAGCTTCGTAGCGCGCCTGGTCTTCGGCGGTCGTCAGTAGCGAGCGCCACTGTCCACTGGTCCCGCGGTTAAAGAATTTCGAGTTGTCCTGCCAGATCGACTCGGTCACTCCCGGAGCGGTCCTGTCGGCGGCGCGCTTCATCTGCTCGAACGTCGCGGCGTCGACGAGCGACGGCCACAGCGCTTCGGGCACCGTGATGCCGAGACGCGCGGCCAGGCGGCGCATCTCGCCCTCGAGATCGTCCTTGAGCGCGTCGTAGTGCAGCAGGATCACGTTCGGCAGGTCGCGCACTTTCCAGAACGTCTGCAGGTGGTTGATCGTCGCAAGCAGCGTGCTCGGGCTTTCCTGCGGCGGCGTCTCGTCGCTCACCCACGCCCAGAAGCGTTCCTGTTCGGTTTCCGGCTGCGGCGGAGGACCGTTCTCGATCATGTCTGCGATGTCGGCGTTTCCCACTGCGCGATCGCGCGCGCCCAGCAGCGCGCCGAAGTCCGCATTCGCGATGTGGTTGTCCCACGAGAGCGCAACGTCGCGCGGGTCGCGCGCGACGCAGATGTACGTGACGCGATCGTCGAACGGTATCCCGTCGAGCGGCGTATGGGTCTTGATGAAGCGGCGATGCGTCTGACGTTCGAGATCCGCGATCACGTCCGCGTGCGGGCGCGTCAGCATGTCGATCCACGGCGAGAGCGTCGTCAGCGGCGCGCTGAGCTCCGGCGTCTGGAAGATCAGCAGGGCGCAGATCCGCTGCGTCCATGTCGTGCCCGCTTTCGGCGGCGTACTGATGACGATGTCGCCCTGTCGGAATCGAAATCCGTCCCAGCGGCTGCTGTCGAAGATGAAGGTCTTGTACCGGATCATGAGGTGCTCCAGCGGTTGCTCGGAGCCGCCGCTATCGCGTTCGCCGGCACGAAACAATTGCGGCTGAAATCGGGGACAGACACCGATTTCCCGAAATCGGTGTCTGTCCCCGATTATTCGAAATCAGTGTCTGTCCCCGATTATTCCCTCGCGTGAGTGCAGTGCGAGAGCGGGCGACGGAGCCTTTCCCTGCTCGGCGAATACCTCGCGGTGCAGCCGGTGCAGCGCGACTTCGCTTTCGCGTCGCACGTGTTCGAGCGCCGCTGCGTCGGCATCGGCCGGAATTTCGAACGGACCTTCCATGCGCGCCCATACGCGGCCGAACGGGAGCGGAATCATCGTGCGGTCCCAGGTATCGAGCAGCAGCGACGGCGCAGCGTGGATCTTGATGCACCAGACCGACGCGCCGGTTTCGAGCGCGACCAGTGCGAATCCGGGTTTGCACGCGCCGGCCGGTCCGATCGATCCGTCGGGCGTGATCGCGATCAGGAAGCCTTCGTGTGCGCGATCCTTGCCATAGCGGATCATCGAGCGCAGCGCGCCGAGCGTGCGGCGGCGGCTCTCGCGGCCGCTGGTTCCGCCGCGCACGTTCGAATGTCCGAGCGAGCGCATCACCGCATCGATGATGTCGCCGGCGTCGCCCGTGCTCGCCAGGCCGCACACGCCGAGACCGCGAAGGAACCACGGCGCGACGAAGACGTCCTGGTGCAGCATCAGCAGCACGATGCCTTCGCCGCGGCGGCGCCTCCCGTCGAGCTCGCGCGCGGCCGATTCGTCGACCTGGGACGTAGCCGCGACCAGTCGCATCCACGCGCGGTAGACGACCGGTGCGATGCGCATCACCACCCGGACGCCGGTCTTCTTCAGTCGCCGCGAAGCGGACAGCGACGCCTCCGGCTCGTTCTGCGAAGGCGCGCTCAACGACGGACGCTCAGTACCCTTTCTCGCGCAGCCATTCGACGATCTGTGCGATCGCGCGGTCGCGCCCCCACTCGTCCGTGCCGGCGAGCGGGAATCCGTAATGATCGCCGTCCACTTCGACCAGGCGCTTGTCGGCGGACGCCAGGCTGTCGAAGATCAGCCGCGCATCGTCGCGGAAGACGCCGTTGTCGCCCGTGTATCCGACAATGATCGCCGGGACCGCCACGCCGGCGCCGCGCGCAGGAATCGATGCGTGCGACGAAAGGCCCGACCACGTCGACAGCCACGCTTCGGGCGTGACGACCCGCGCGAAGCCGAACGGGCCGTAGTTGAACAGGTCGGGCCGGTGCGTCCACAGCGAGCCGTAGTCGCGGCGCGACGGATCCAGCGACAGGTCGACGTAGCGAGGGTCGGCTTCGGTCCGGTAGATGCGCAGGAACTCGACGGCGATGGCTTCGCGCCACGGCGTCTGTTCGGTCGGATGCTCCATCGCGCGACGCCGGGCATCGCGCCTGCGCCGCACCAGCGCGCGCGCATGCCGGTCGATGCGTTCGACGCGATCGTGCTGGGCGCGGCGGTAGCGCGAAAGAAATTCCTGGCTGTAGCTCGTCGCTTCCGGTGCCGGCACGAATCCGTTGGACGGATCGTACATGTCGATGGCCGCGTCGCACGCGACCGGATCGGTCTCGTCGACGACGGAAGGATCGTTGGCTTCGAGCAGGAACAGACCTTCGCCGGGATGCGCGGCAAGATAGACCACGGCATCGACCGGCGGCATCGTAAGGCGGTCGAGAGCCGTCGGATCACCGGCCGGAGTCTGCAGGATTCGCGCCGAAGGCGCGGCGTGCGCCTGCGAGATGTAGAACGTGTAGAGCGAGCCGCCGCCGCTGTTGCCGATCGGGATCACGTTCTCGAAGCCGAGGTCGCGCATGCGCTGCATGCCGGCAGCCACATCGAACAGAACCGTCTCGTGAATCAGCATCGAGTCGTTGCCGACCCAGCGGCTGTTCTGCGCGAACACCGCGTAGCCGGCCCGGAGCAGGCCGGGCACGACGTAGTGCCGGTGAAAATCCGCACGCGGGTGCATGACGGTGAGCACCGTCTTCGGCCGCTGCCCGGGAGGCATCCACAGCACGCCATGGCTGTTGGCGCGGTCTTCGCTTCGAAGCCCGAGCACCTCGCTCGACGAGCCGATCGGCAGCTCGTGATGAAACTCGGTCGTAAGGTAAGGGTTCTCGTAACGTCCGATGCGCGGCATAGGCCGCGCAACTTAGCAGGACGCTGGGATCAGGAAAGACGACGGGCGATTCCGGCCTACCCGTGCTGCGCCTCGAGCCAGCGTTCCGCATCGATCGCCGACATGCATCCGCTTCCCGCCGCCGTGACGGCCTGGCGGTACGTCGAGTCCTGCACGTCGCCGCACGCGAACACGCCCTCGACGTTCGTGTACGTGCTCCCGGGGCGCGTGACGATGTAGCCCTTGTCGTCGAGCTTCAGCTTGCCCTGGAAGATCTTCGTGTTCGGCACGTGGCCGATTGCCATGAACACGCCGTCGCACGCCATTTCGGACGTGGCGTCCGTCTTCGTGTTGCGCAGGCGGACGCCGGTGACGCCGCCGCCCGGCTTTCCGAGGATCTCGTCGATGGTGTGGTCGAGCAGGAACTCGATCTTGGGATTCTTGCGCGCACGATCGAGCATGATCTTGGACGCTCGGAATTCCTCGCGCCGGTGAATGATCGTCACCGAGCTCGCGAACTTGGTCAGGAAGTTGGCCTCTTCCATGGCGGAGTCGCCGCCGCCGACGACGAGCACCTTCTTGTCGCGAAAGAAGAAGCCATCGCACGTCGCGCAGGCCGAGACACCGTGCCCCATCAGCGCAGTTTCCGACGGCAGACCAAGCAGGCGGGCAGTGGCGCCGGTGGAGACGATCAGCGAATCGCACGTGAACGTCTGCTCCGCGCTTCGCAGCGTGAACGGCCGCTTCGACAGGTCGACGCTTTCGATGTCGCCGACGGCAAACTCGGTACCGAATCGGGCCGCCTGCTCGCGGAACTGCACCATCATGTCGGGGCCGAGAATGCCCTCGGGATAGCCCGGATAGTTCTCGACCTCGGTCGTGATGGTAAGCTGCCCGCCGGGCTGGCTGCCCTCGACGACCAGCGGCTTCAGGTTGGCGCGCGCAGCGTAGAGCGCGGCCGTCAGGCCGGCGGGGCCCGAGCCGAGGATGAGGACTTTGTGGTGAGAGTTGTTGTTCGCGGTCATGGCTCGTCGTCTCGGCGTGGGCTTCGGTTTAGGTTCGGGGTGCTGTTACGGTTCGGCCTGTCACGGACCGGCCGCCATGAACGCGTCGATATAAGAAGGACCCTGCAGGCATGCAACCCAAATCCGAGCTGACCCATCTCGACGAACAAGGCCGCGCCCGCATGGTCGACGTCGGCGCAAAAAACATCACCGAGCGGCGCGCGGTCGCACGCGCCAGGCTGCGTACCGACCAGGATACGCTCACGCGCATTCTCGAAGGCAACATCCCGAAAGGCGACGTGCTCGCCGTTGCCCGCATCGCTGGCATCATGGCGGCCAAGCAGACGCCGAACCTGATTCCGCTCTGCCATCCGCTTCCGCTTTCGGCGGTGGAGATTTCGTTCCGCGCCGGAAGCGAGCCCGGCGTGCTCGAGATCGAAGCGACGGTGGCCGTTACCGCGCGCACCGGCGCCGAGATGGAGGCGATGACAGCCGCATCCGTTGCCGGGCTTACCGTGTACGACATGTGCAAAGCCATCGACAAGTCGATGATGCTCACCGACGTGCGGCTGGTCGCGAAGAGCGGAGGCAACAGCGGCGAGTATCGCCGCGCTGGAGAATGACCGGCGAGTATCGCCGCGTCGCACAATGGCCGGCGAATATCACCGCGCGGCGCATCATCGGCGAGAAGGCGTGGCGGCTACCGGCGGAAGCTCGGCCACAGATGGCCCGCATCGTGTGCATCGAGCCCGATTTTTCGTTCGCTCACTGCGTCATAACGCAAACTTTCCGACGAACAGTCTTGAGCCGCGCCGTGTTTGCGGGGAAAATCCCGCGACGGCCGGGGCTTTTTCTCCGGGCGACGAGGAGGCCCATGAGATCATTGATCTCCACCGTGTTTTTCCTGGCGGTTTTCGTGATGACGGCCGACGTCGCTTCGGCAGGGGGGAAGCCGCCGGGGGCGATGTGCCACGTCGGCAAGAGCTGCTCGACGAAGGTGTGCGTGCGACTCCACCCCGAGGACAAATTCGGAGTCTGCTGCCAGCCGAAGAATTGTCCGGAACTGAGCGCGCAGTGCGGCACCATCGACGACGGTTGCGGCACGCCCATCGAGTGCGGCGGCTGCGACCCGGGCTCGTTCTGTGACGGAAGCAACCAGTGTGTTTCGGGTTCGACGACGACTACTACATCGACGACGACAACGTCCACGACGAGCACGTCGACGACAACGAGCAGCACGACGTCGACGACTGCGCCGCCGCCAAGCTCGACCACGACTTCGACCACATCGACGACGACCTCCACGATCATCGACAGCTGCGACGATCACTTCTGCGGCTCGTCGGCGCTGTGCAACACGATCGAGGGATGTTACGTGTACCAGACGCCGGAGAATTCCTGCGGCGTCTGCGTTCACGAAATCAGCTGCGCCGGACCTCCCAATTGCGATTCCAGCTCGGACTGCGCGCCGGGCCAGAAGTGCATCATCAACACATGCTGCCCGAACGGATATTGCTCGAGCCCCTGCACACCGAACTAGCGGCCGCATACGAGACAGGTCCATCTACCTGAAGCGGTAGACGGACCTGTCCGTGCCCTCGCATCCAGCACGGCCGTGGCCTCCACGAACGGCGGCGAATCACGCGGCGTGAGTGCCTCATCAGGACGGACAAGTGATTCTCGCCGCGACTTCCTCGCTTTCATTACATCGCTAGCGATGACGTGACCGTTAGGCAGCGGCTACGTTCGCCGCATGAAACGTCCGACTCCCCTGCCGTCAAGCGGCATCCTGCCCGCTGATGCCGATTCGCCTGCAACGTGGCCCGAAACCGAGCGGCCGCGGGAACGACTTCTGGCTCTCGGACCCGGCGTGCTGAGCGATGGCGAAGCGCTCGCCGTAATCTTCGGCACCGGCCACGCGGGCGCGGGAAGTGCGCTCGCAATCGCGCGCGCACTGCTGCGGACGTTCGGCGATCTTCGAGGGGTGCTCAGTGCATCGATCAGCGAGCTGGCCGCGCAGCCCGGAGTCGGACGCGCCCGTGCCGCGCGGATCGTCGCGATCGGCGAAGTCGCGCGCCGTGTCGAGTCCGACCGTCTCGACGCCGGAAGCTTTCTGTCGTCGGCGACGGCCGTACACGCGCATTTCGGCCCGCTGCTTGCCGACGAGAAGCGCGAGAGCTTCTACATCGTGCTTCTCAACGGCAAGAACCGCGTGCTGTCGAAGATCCGCATCTCGCAGGGCTCGCTGTGCGCATCGATCGTGCATCCACGCGAAGCGTTCCGGTTCGCGGTCCGCGAGGCCGCTGCTGCTGTGATCTTCGTCCACAACCATCCTAGCGGCGACCCGACTCCGAGCGAGGAAGACCGCCGCATCACCGAACGCCTGCGGCGCGCCGGCGAGTTGATGGGAATTCCGGTGCTCGACCATGTGGTGGTCGGGCGGGGCGGCTACTGGTCGTTTGCGGACAACGGCTGGTAGGATCGGCTCGCCACAAGACTCGTCGCCGACGTCTTTCTTCAGCATTGTCAGCGCCCCCGCTCCCGCTCGCGCGACGCCTTGTCCGGGACCTGCGCGGCGTGCAACAATCCGCAGCCGTTCGTTTCCCTGGAGGGATTCATGCGAAGTCCAGCGATGCGCCTGTTCGCCGGTTTGTCGATGCTCGCGTTGCCCGTGCAAGGTGTTGCGGAATTCGTTCCGCCCGGCATCGACGTGACGGTGGACGTACCGGGCGAGGACGTTTCCTATCGACCTCCGCAGATACAGTGGATGTCGGACGGCACGCTCTGGATTCTGTACGAGCGCTCCTCCGCGGACGCCGGGCCTGGCGTGGATGCTGGAGCGTACCTCCTGCACGTCGCCCAGGACGGCAGCTCGCTCGGCCCACCGGTGCGTGTGAGCTCCGTCGACGGAGTTCTTTCGCAGGCACCGCGATTTGCGAAAGGGCCGGCGGACACAATCGTTGTCGTCTTCCAGACCTTCACGCCGGCCGCAGAGACCGGAACTCCGGGACCGATGAAAGACGGCGATAGTTTCGGTATCTTCGCGCGGCCGTTTGCTGCGGACGGAACCGCACTCGCGCAGCCCTTCCAGGTCAATGCCGCTTCTGCAGGCGATCAGTATGACGGTGACGTTGCATATCTCGGCAGTGGTACCTGGATCGCGCTCTGGACCGACGGGATTTATCCGAACACGACGCTCCGCGTTCGCCAGTTCGACCTGCTCGGTACGTCGATGGGCGCCGACGTGCCGATCGAAACGACGGCATTGCGCGGTTCGAGCCTCGCCTCTGGCGGGAGCGGCACGTACGCCGTTGGCTGGTCCGATCTGACCGGGGAGTTGAACAAAGTCCGGATGCTCGACTCGGACAACCAGACGATCGTAAGCAGGGTTCTCGGAGTATCGACCCACAACTTCTCCACCGTCGTCGAGCCGGTCATGGCTTCTGACGGCACGCTCGTCGTGCGGCACGCCAACGCATACATCGGATGGCAGCCGAAAGCTGAAGTAATCGCAGCCGACGGCTCGACGATCGCATCGGACGTCGCGGTGGGCGTCCAGCCGATCGCAATCGCGCCCGGAGGTCTATGGGTGTCATCGACCGACGACGACGCTCACTACGCGATCTATCAGACGGAATCGCTGCAGCAGCACGAGACCGGCGGCACGCCGATCGGCAACGCGTATGCCGGGCGCAGCGACCTCTCGCCGATGATGGCGTGGGACTCGGCGGTCGCGATGAATGCGTACGGAAGCGTCGCGGCGCTCTACACCGCCACGCGCAACCGCAACCA
This sequence comes from Candidatus Limnocylindrales bacterium, assembly GCA_035571835.1. Taxonomy (NCBI): domain Bacteria; kingdom Bacillati; phylum Chloroflexota; class Candidatus Limnocylindria; order Candidatus Limnocylindrales; species Candidatus Limnocylindrales bacterium. The sequence goes on from DATNBU010000024.1 coordinate 45,164, forward strand.
CTTTTACGACATCGGCGCGCTTCCGGTCGAGGACACGGTCCGGCACTATCTGCGGCTTTTCTGCGATTCGGCCGACCCGCAATGCGACCCTTGCACTGCCGGAGACTCGACCGATGTCGACGGTGACGGCCTTGCGGATGCGTGCGATCCCTGCGTCACGCCCGCGGGAGCACCTGCGATATCATTCGCGTCCGCTGCGGTTCGCAATGCCGAAAGGGCGAACCTGTTCCCGCAGCGTGGCAATCAGGTGCGCGTGCGCGCGGTCGCCGCGCTCACGCCCGGAACATTCGCATCGCTTCCACTGGTCGATCGCGGCCTCCGCATACGTATCGACAGCGCCGATGGCGGCTCGCTCGTCGATGCGCAGCTTCCGGGAGGAACATGGGCGGGCACGGGGACCCGCGGATGGACCGTCAAGCCCGGCGTCTATCTCTACCGCGATAGCACGCCGGAGCCGGTGCTCGGCTTCCGCAAGGTCATCGTGCAGGATTCTTCGGCGCGTGCGCCGGGCCTCGTGACGGTCCGGGCCACCGCCGCGGGCAGCCAGTACGGAGTGCGGGCGGGGTACTTGCCGATGGTCTTGTCGATCACGTTCGGCGAGCACGCCGACGGCAATGCCGGGTTGTGTGCCGAATTCCCGTTCGACGCCGCCGAATGCGAAGCCGAGATGACGGCGGCTCAGTCGGGACGTCTTCGCTGTCTCACGCAGTGAGAACGCCATTCATCTATCGAAGCAGGCGCGTCGTCTTCACAGGCATTCCGGCGAAGAAAAATTAAGTCTCATCAGCGACCGAACAGCTTGCCGACTTTGCGACGCATCTGCTCGGCGGCAACGTCGGCGACCTTGCGGACGCGCGCGGGCCGCTTGACGAGCTCGCCGGAACAGTTCGGGCAGACATTGCTCATGGCCTGCGTGCACGACTCGCAAAACGTACACTCGAACGAACAGATGTAAGCGAGATCGGTTTGCTCGAGCGAGCGCTCGCACTTCTCGCAGGCGGTTTTCATCTTCAGCATGGCTGCCCTCACTTCGCGCCGGCCGCCGAAGGACGGCTGCGGCGAATCAGGCTGCAATTCTTTCGGGGCTGCGGTCGGGGGGATAGTGCCAATTGCCGCTTACCGGCAGGGGCCAAAGACGTAGAAAGGTGAACGCTGACGTGCCGCGCGCCGGTCGTAGAACGGCAACGAGTTGCTCGGAATGCGTACGGGCACATCCTCTCTGCCGGACATCAAGAACCCGGACGATTCCGTAACACCGGCGATCGGATCGGTGCGCTCCAGTCTAGAACGGAATGTCGTCGTCCATGGGCGGCGCTCCGCCGCCCATGTCACCGAAGTCGGTTTCGCGGCTGCCCCCGCCGCCACTGCTGCTGCGACTGCCGCCGCCGCCTTTCTCCGCTCCGCCACCTCCGCCAATGAACTGCACGCGGTCGGCAACGATCTCCGTCGAGTAGCGATCGTGTCCTTCCTTGTCCTGCCACTTGCGGGTCTGAAGGCGTCCTTCCACGTAGACGGAGCGGCCTTTGGAGAGATACTGCTTGCAGTTCTCGGCCGTGCGGCCCCAGACGACGATCGTGTGCCACTCGGTGCGTTCCTGGCGCTGCCCGCTCTGGTCGTTCCATGTGTCGGTTGTCGCCACGCGCAGCGTAGTGACCGCTTTCCCACTGGTCGTGTTGCGCAGTTCGGGGTCCTGTCCGAGATTGCCAAGGATAATAACCTTGTTTACTGATGCCATGATGTCCTCTCGTTGCGAGCACGGCCTGCGCATTCGAGCCAGCCTACGCGCCTGTTTCCGGGGGAATTTTGCGGCGAGGCTAGAGCCGGCCCCGGGCGGAGTCAATGACGTGGAGTGCATGACTCTCGTGCGAAGCGTGCGAAAATCACGAGCAGAAACAACCATTGCGCGAGTGGCAACGCGTTGAAGCTCCTCGCCGCCTACGTCCGCCTCATCGCCTTCTTCATTTACAGCGCCGTGATGCTCACGGCGATCATGGTCTATGTCGTGCTGCGGCCGGGAACCGACGATTACTGGATTGCCGCAAGACCGTGGATACGCGGCGTTCTCAAGATCTTCGGCGTCACGCTCGAAGCGAGCGGACTCGAGAATCTGGCGCCCGGCCGCAACTATGTCGTGATGGCCAACCATCGCAGCCAGCTCGATCCGGTTGCGATGGGAGTAGCAGTGCTGCCGCGTCAGACGCGCTGGGTTGCCAAGAAAGAGCTGCGACGCGTGCCGATTCTCGGCAAGGCGCTCGATCTTACCGGTCAGATCTTCATCGATCGCGGCGACACGTCGTCGGCTGTCCAGGAGCTGAACCGTCACGCCGGCGATCGCGACGCGCTCATCTGTTTCTTTCCCGAAGGACACCGTTCGTCGACGAGGCAGATGCTGCCGTTCAAGAAAGGGGCGGCGGCCTTCGCGATCTCGTCGAAGATGTGGGTGCTGCCGATGGCGGTTTCCGGATCCGAGCGCTGCATCCCGAACCATTCGGTGATTTCCACGCCGGGAACGATTCGCGTCCGGCTCGGAAAACCGATCGATACCAGCGCCATGACGGGCGACGATCGCGTCGAGCTCACCGAGCGCGTGCGCAAGGAAATCCAGGCGATGCTGCTCGACCTCGAAGGTCCGCCGCCGGCGCGAGAGGCGGCGATCGAGAGTGCCAAGCTTCCGCCCGAGGCTGCGACGGCATAGAAGGGCCGGGTGCCCTCCAAACCACCTCTTCGCATCGTTCCGCTCGGCGGGCTCGGCGAGTTCGGCCTGAACTGCATGGTGATCGAACGCGGCGATAGTGCGATCGCCGTCGATTGCGGCGTGATGTTCCCCGATGCGCAGCTCATGGGGATCGACCTCGTGATCCCCGACGTTACGTACCTGCGCGAGCTCGGCGACCGATTCCATGGCTTCGTGCTGACGCACGGTCACGAAGACCATCTCGGCGCGCTTCCGTACGTATGGGGCGAGTTCGACGTGCCCGTCTTCGCGACTCGTTTCACCGAGGGGCTGCTGCGCGAGCGCCTCGGCGACCACGAAGCGCTGCGCCACAAGACGATCGAGCCGTTCGCGGACGGCGACCTGTTCAAGGTCGGCGATTTCGACATCGAGGCAATTCCGGTCACCCACAGCATCGTCGATGCCGTTGCGCTCGCGATCCGCTCGCACGGCGAAACAGTGATCCACAGCGGCGATTTCAAGATCGACGAGACGCCGATCGACGGCCGCACGTTCGCGACCGAACGCTTTCGGGCGCTCGGCGACGAAGGGGTGAAGCTCCTGCTGTCGGACTCGACCAACGTCGAGAACGAAGGAAAGAGCGGATCCGAGCGGCTCGTGCGCGGCATGATGGAGCCGATGTTCGCCGCGACCCGCGGGCGCGTGTTCGTCGCGACGTTTGCGTCGCACATCCATCGCGTCGCGGCGGTTCTGTCGCTGGCGCAGCAGTTCGGTCGCAAGGTCGTGATTCTCGGGCGGCGCATGGAATCCAATACGTCGCTCGCGAACCAGATCGGGCATCTCGGGATTCCGGGCGATCTGCTCGTCGATCCTCGCGAAGCGACGCGGCTGAAGCCGGGCGAAGTGTGTTACCTGCTGACCGGGTCGCAGGGCGAGCCGCGTTCGGCGCTGTCGCGCATCGCGTTCGAGAACATGAAAGGCGTGGTACCGGGCGTCGGCGATGCGGTGATCTTTTCGTCGAAGGTCATTCCCGGCAACGAGCGGCCGATCGGTGCCGTCATCGACCAGCTCTACCGGCTCGGCTGCGAAGTGTACTATCCGCGTTTCGCGCGCGCGCACGTCTCCGGACACGCGTGCAAGGAAGAGCTGCGGACGATGCTCGAGCTCGTGCGCCCGGAGTATTTCGTCCCCGTCCACGGCGAGTTCCGCAATCTCGTGCACCATGCGCGTCTCGCCGTCGAAACCGGCGTCGCCGAGCACAAGTGCATCCGCATGACCGACGGCGACGTTCTCGAAATCTCCGAGGATGGCGGACGGCGCGCAGGTACGGTGACGGCCGGGCGCGTGCTGATCGACGGCGGTGTGATCGGCATTGACGACGAAAGCGTCATGCGCGACCGCCGCAACATCTCGCGCGACGGAATGGTGCTGGCCGTGCTCGCGGTCGCCCAGCAGAGCGGGATGATCCTGTCGGGTCCGGAGTTCCTGATGCGAGGCGTCGTCACCGGCGACGGCAACGAGCCCGACGACGAGCCGCTTCGCCGCGCGGTCGTCGATGCCATCGCGGCGATGCCGAAGGCGGCCGTTCGCGATATCGACGAGCTGACCGAGGAAGTGCGCCTCGCGGTGCGCCGGTTCTTCCGTCGCACGCTCGGTTCGCGCCCGGTCGTCGTGCCGTACGTCGTCGAGCTCTGACGAGCCCGTTCGCAACTGCGACGACAAGTACGGCGAGCGTTCACGCACACGTGGGCATCGAATCGCTCCCTTGATTCTCCCTCTATGGCATAACCGCCAGTGCCGGCCCGCGCCTGGCAGACGCCGTGGATCTGATCCTCCTTCTCAAAGCCGCCGTGCTCGGCATCGTCGAGGGACTGACGGAGTTCCTGCCGATCTCGAGCACCGGGCATCTGATCCTTGCCGGCAGCCTGCTCGGCTGGACCGGCGACAAGGCCAAGGCGTTCGAGATCATCATCCAGGCGGGTGCGATCCTTGCCGTGTGCTGGGAGCTCCGCGATCGCCTGCTGCGCGTCGCGACCGGGATTGCAGGCGATCGGTCGGCACAGCGCTTCGCGGTCAACCTCGCCGTTGCGTTCCTGCCGGCGGCGGTGCTCGGGCTCGCGTTCGGCAGCCGCATCAAGGCGACGCTGTTCGCACCGGTGCCGGTCGCGCTCGCGTTCATCGCGGGCGGACTGGTGATCCTGTGGGTCGAGCGCGGCGGCGGCCCGGGCGATGCCCGGATCGGCTCCATGGACGAGATGACGGTCGTCGACGCGCTCAAGGTCGGCATCGCGCAGGCGTTCGCGCTGATCCCGGGAACTTCGCGCTCGGGCGCGACGATCATCGGCGGCATGCTGTTCGGCCTGTCGCGTCCGGCCGCGACCGAGTTCTCGTTCTTCCTGGCGATCCCGACCCTGTTCGTCGCGACCCTCTATTCCGTGGTCAAGGAGCGGGCGCTTTTCGACGCGTCGGATGTCCCGATTTTCGCCGTCGGGCTGGTCACCTCGTTCGCCAGTGCATTTTTGTGCGTTCGCTGGCTGCTCCGGTACGTCGCGACGCACGATTTTCGCGCGTTCGCATGGTATCGGATTGCCTTCGGGTTGCTCGTCCTGGCCACCGCCCACTTCCAGTGGGTCGTCTGGGCAGACTAAAGAGGCAGAATCGCACCGGGCCGGGCGAATTCTGCGGAAGCTTTCGCTATATTGACCGGCGGTCGGCGGCGACGCTGGCGTGGGAGTGTGTTGGGTGGGTTCGGTCGCTAGATCCGGTGCAAGCAGCAAAGACCCTTCGAGGCTGATCCAGGAGGTCGAAGCCATCGTCGCCTCCGGCGTCGGCGCGTTCCTCGTCGTCTGCCTCCTGTCGTACGTTCCCGAATCTCCGGCTGTCAATCACGGCGGCTTTGTCGGCTTCACGATCGCCGATGTCCTGACGCAGGGCTTCGGTTACGGCGCATTCGTATTCCCGTTCGCGCTGATCTCGGCCGGCGCATCGCTGTTTCTCAGCCGCACGATGCGGCTTACGCCGGTCCGCTGGGTCGGTGCGATCTTCCTGCTGTTCCTCGTCGCCGTGACGCTCGGAGTCTACCGCCCGCACGTCGCTCCCGAAGTCGCGGGAGGATGGGTCGGCGGCTTCCTTGCCACGTTGATGCTCGAAGGCCTCGGCGAGGGCGGCTCGGTCGTGCTGCTGATCTGCCTGTTCCTGCTCGATTTCATGATGCTGACCGGCCACGCGCTGTCCGAGCTGCTGCACCGGCTCGCGCGCGCGATCGACGAGGCCTACGAAGCGGCGCGCGCGGCGATCACCGAGCGGATGCGCTCGCTTGCCGCGGGTCTGCGCAAGGCCGTGCCGAGCGCACGCGCGCTCAACCCGTTCGCGAGGCTCTCGATGCCGGCCTTCCTGCAGCGCAGGAGCGAGGCGGCCGCGAACGAGCCGCGCATCATGCGGCCGGCCAGGGATCGCCACGACGACGAAGAAGACGACGAAGCGCCCGCTCCGGCGCGCCGCTCGTCGCCGATCATCGAGGTGCTGCGACCGAAGGCGCGCGACAAGTCCGCGCGCCGCGGTGGGGAACAGGCCGAATTCTCGTTCCACACCGGCGGCAATTTCCGCCTTCCGGCCGGCAACCTGCTCGGCAAGCACGACGACCGCAGCAACCACATCGACGAGAAGGCGCTCAAGGACAGCTCGGCGATCCTCGAGCAGAAGCTCGCGACGTTCGGCGTCGGCGGCCGTGTGACCGCGGTACGCCCCGGACCCGTGATCACGACGTACGAGTTCGAGCCCGAAGCGGGCGTCAAGGTGAGCCGCGTCGTCAACCTGTGCGACGACCTCACGATGGCGCTGCGCGCGCACGGCGTGCGCATCGTGGCGCCGATCCCCGGCAAGAACTGCGTCGGCATCGAAGTCTCCAACCGCAACCGCGCCGTGGTCGGGCTTCGCGACCTCATCGACGCCGGTGATTTCCGCGATCATCGCTCGCCGCTCGCGCTCGCGCTCGGGCGCGACACGACCGGGCTCGCGGTCTACGCCGACCTTGCGAAGATGCCGCATCTGCTGATGGCCGGCGCAACCGGCACCGGAAAATCGGTCGCGCTCAACACGTACATCGTCTCGATCCTGTACAAGGCGACGCCGAACGACGTGCGCTTCATCATGATCGATCCGAAGATGCTCGAGCTGTCGCTTTACGAGGGCATTCCCCACCTGCTGGTTCCGGTCGTCACCGACGTCAAGAAAGCTTCGGCCGCGCTCGCCAACGTGATGCGCGAGATGGATCGCCGCTTCGAGCTGATGAAGGACAAGAAGGTCCGCAGCCTCGACGACTACAATCGCCGCATCGCCGAGGAGACCGCCGCCGCCGAAGCCGAGGCTGCGAAGAACAAGACCAAGGCCAAGGCGAAGGCCGAACCCGTCGAAGAGGAGCTCGAAGAAGGCGAGGAGGGCGAGGAGGCCGAAGCCGCGGAGGCCATCGTCGAAGCCCCCGGCCTTCGCCACGAGCATCTGCCGCGCATCGTCGTGATCATCGACGAGCTCGCCGACCTGATGATGACGGTCGGTCGTGAGGTCGAGTCGGCGGTCACGCGCCTTGCACAGAAGGCGCGCGCCGCAGGCATCCACCTGATCGTTGCGACGCAGCGGCCGTCTGTGGACGTCATCACGGGCCTGATCAAGGCCAACTTCCCGTCGCGAATCTCGTTCCAGGTGACGTCGCGGCCGGATTCGCGGACCATTCTCGATACCGTCGGCGCCGATCGCCTGCTCGGAAACGGCGATGCGCTCTACATGGCTCCCGGCACCTCGCACCTGCAGCGGCTGCACGGCGGGCTCATCAGCGACGGCGAAATCAAGGAAATCGTCGATTTCCTTCGCACGCAGGGCGAGCCCGAATACCGCATGGACATCCTCGAAGGCGGCGGCGGCGACTCCGACGAGGACGGTGAGGGCGTCGACGAATACGACGAGCTTTATGACCGTGCGGTTGCGCTCGTGACGCAGCACGGACAGGGTTCGACGTCGTGGGTCCAGCGCAAGCTCGGAATCGGCTACAACCGCGCAGCTCGCATGATCGAGATGATGGAGCGCGAAGGGGTGGTCGGACCGGCGGATGGTGCAAAACCCCGCAAAGTGCTCGTAGCGGCACTCTGATCGTGAATCACAGCTCGAAGACAGAGGCCGGGTGCCGTGCGCATCCGACGATCCTTCGCGCGACGTTTGTCGCGGCGATGCTGTTTTCCACGATTGCCCGCGCCCAGGCTCCGACCGGTCCGGTCGCTCCGGCTCCGGCCGCAGCTCCTGCCGTGACGACGATCGAGTCGAAAACGACCGAGACGAAAACCACCGTCCAGAAAAAGAAGCCCGCGACAAAAAAACCGGCAGTCGCTGCCGGAGAGCTCAACGCCGCACCGGCCGCGCCTGCGATCATTCCGGCCGACAAGCCCGTGACGACGGGGGCCAGCGCGCCCGCCACGCCGACGACGGCAGCACCCGCACCCGCCGCGAAAACATCGACGCCGCCCGCAGCCGCACCCGCCGCGAAAACAGCGACGCCGCCCGCAGCCGCACCCGCCGCGAAAACAACGACGCCGCCCGCGGCCGCACCCGCCGCGAAAACAACGACGCCGCCCGCAGCCGCACCGGCTGCAAAAACGGCGACGCCTGCGGCAGCTCCCGGCGCGAAGCCCGCAGAAGCCGCGACGAAACCCTCCGCACCGTCCACCGCGGCACCGGCGTCCGGGACGAACCCTGCGACGGCCCCTGCCAATGCCGCAGCGCCCGCAACCAAACCGTCATCGAAACGCGCAAAGACTTCCGCGGCAGCAAAAGCGGCAGCGGCAGCAACTGCTCCTGCTTCACCGCAACCGGTGGCGCCGCCTTCTGCGGCACCCGCCACTGCCAATCCGTCGCCGGCCGCCGTTCCCGAAGCAATCAAGCCCGCAACCGGTGCCGAGAGCGCCACGCCGGCGCAGACAACCGAAGCCGAAGCCGTGTGGCGCGCGTACGAGAAGCGCTGGTCGGAGACGGACGATTACTCGGCGGGATTCCGCCAGACGATCGAAGTCCCCGACGTCGGAACCAAAGTCGAAAGCGCGGGACGTTTCTATTTTGCGAAACCCGGCCTCGTGCGCTGGGAGTACACCGAGGGTCCGCCGCAGACCGTCGTCGGCGACGGTGCGTGGCTCTGGCTTTACCAACCCGATCTCGAACAGGTCTACAAGATTGCCTACGCGAAGGCGTTCGGTCGCGGCGGGCTCGTCGAGCTTCTCGCAGGTCGCCAGGGTGTGTCGGAGCGATACCGTGCCTCGCTCGAGCGTCCGGACGCCGGCACAGTTCGTATCCTGCTGAAATCGCTCAACGATGACGGCGGCAATCTCGAGGTGACGCTATCGGCGGACACATTCGACCTGCGCGCTGTAACGGTTCACGACGCCGCCGGCTCGGTCACGCGCATGACGTTCGCCGAGCCGCTGCGCAATCGCGGAATCGACCGCTCGCGCTTTACCTTTACCCCGCCGCCGGCCGTCGATATCATCTCCGACAACGAAGCCGCGTTCTGATCTTCACCGATCGTTATTTCCAGATTCTCTGCGCGGCTGCGCTCCAACTTCGATGCCGACGTTCGACGTAGTTTCCAAGGTCAATTGGCATGAGGTCGACAACGCGCTCGGCCAGGCCGTCAAGGAAGTGTCGCAGCGCTACGACTTCAAGGGCAGCGACACGAAGATCGAGCTCGTGGACAAGGCGCTTCAGCTCGAGTCGACGGACGACTTCAAGATCAAGGCCGCCGTCGAAGTGCTCGAAGGCAAGCTCGCCAAGCGCGGCGTGTCGCTGCAGTGCCTCGACAAGGGAAAGATCGAACCGGCGTCCGGCAACCGTGCGCGCCAGAAGATCGCCATCAAGGCCGGCATCGAAACCGAGACGGCCAAGAAGATCGTCAAGGACATCAAGGCGACCAAGATGAAAGTGCAGGTCGCGATCCAGGCCGACAGTCTTCGCGTATCGGGAAAGCAGCGCGACGATCTGCAGGAGGCCATCGCGTTCCTGAAGAAAGGCGATTACGGGCTTCCGCTGCAGTTCGAAAACTTCCGCGACTGACGCGTAAGCAGTCCGCGTCCGCCATCGGCGTCGGCATCGCCGACGCCATCGCCGGCGATACTTCGGATTTCGCCTACGGCAACACCTGGACCCATCCGTCGTTCGAGTACGCGAACTGCGCGTTCCAGCACCCGAGATCGTTGCGGAGCTGGATTCGCGGCGGCGTCCACCCGACGCGCGTCGTGATCTGCGCGGTCTCGTCGCCGCGAAGCTTGAGATCGATCGATCCCCGCCCCGGGTCCGCGCTGCCCTTCAGCTTCAGCTGCAATGACCCGGTCGACGTCTTGCGCCGCAGAGCGAAGCCGGTGCTCGTTTCTGTCCAGCAGGGCTTGCTGCCGCACGTGCCGCCGGCGCCAAAGTTCACGTCCACGTTCAGGCCATCGTCGTCGTACACGCAAAGCGAGAAGCTCGTAGAGCTCGTGGGGTCGCCGAAATCTTCCTTTGCAGAGTCTCCGTGTTTCCAGGACCACGCTACTTGGGCCTTCGACGGATCAACGCTCGCCTTGATCTGGAAGCGACTTGCACCGGCTACCGGGGACTCACGGCAGTCTTCCGCGGCAACCGCGGGACATTCGTTGATGCATGCACGGGAGCATCCGTCGCCGTCGATGCGGTTGCCGTCGTCGCACTGCTCGCCTGCGTCGAGCGCGCCGTCGCCGCACGTCTCCAGCACGCATTCGTCGTCGCATCCGTCGCCGGGTTGGGCGTTGCCGTCGTCGCACGTCTCGCCGGCATTGAGCGTGCCGTTGCCGCAGTGGGCAGGAAGGTCGTATGCCCAGAGCTCTCTTCCATTCTGCGTGGTCGTTGCCGCGAAGAAGATTCGCGAGCCCGATCTCGTAATCTCGCCGGGTGTCGACCCGCCAAGGCCGGCATGAATGTCGGCGATCAGGTGCGTCCTGGACTCGGTGCCGTCGGTCGTCCACAGCTCCGGACCGGTGACGCCGTCATTGGCGCGGAAATACGCTCTTGCACCGACCGTTTCGAAATCGCCCGGATCGCTTCCGGCTGCGCCTGGACTGATGTCGGCGACGAGCGTCGTTCCGCTCACCGTTCCGTCACTGCGCCAGAGCTCGCGCCCGCTACCGGCTTCTTCGGCCGAGAACAGCACGCCGTCTCCAAAAACGGTCACGTCCTCGGGCGACGAGCTCGCCGGACCCGGGTTGATGTCACCGGCCGGAACGGTGCCGATCTCGGTACCGTCGGTGCTCCAGAGCTCCCGCCCGTTCGAAGCGGTGGTTGCACTGAAGAAAACGCGATCGCCGACCTTTACGAAACCTGCCGGACTGCTGCCGCCCGTACCCGGCTCGATGTCCGCCAGGCGCGAGGTGCCGGCTCCGGTTCCATCCGATATCCATAGCTCCAGGCCATGGGCCGGGTCCGAAGCCGTGAAGAGTAGCTTCCCGCCAAGAACGGCAGAGTCGAATTCGAACTGGCCGCTTACCAGAGTGACGTCGGCGACCTTCGACGTGCCGGCCACCGTTCCGTCTGTCTTCCACAGCTCGTCCTGATCGGCCTCGGAGATGCGGCGCACGACGATCATCACGATCGTGCCGGTGTCGACGAATCCGAATGGGCTGTGCACGGGATGAAAGGGGCACAGTTCTCCCTGGCAGGATGCGTACGGGAAGGATGCAAGCTCGACTTCGGCGCCGAAGGTGCCATCGCTGGCGAACGCTTTGCCGTTTCTCGCGAAGAACAGCGAGTCGCCGACCGGCGTGAAGTAGGCGGCTCGGCCGTAGGTCATTCTCGAGAGGCCACCATCCGGCTGGCGAATCCAGATGGAGTTACCGTCGCTGAGCACGATGTTTCCGTTCCAGTCCGCAAAAGCTTCCGGCTGCAGGTTTACGCTGGTGGTGCCTGCGAATGTGCCATCACTGATGTGCAGTGAGGAATCGAAGAAGCGGCCGAACGCAACGCTGCCTCCACTGGCAAGCAGCCGCTCGGGATAGCTGCTCGCTCCCAATGCGGAACCGAATGACGCGAGCAGCACCGTGCCCGCCTCTGTTCCGTCGCTTGCCGAAAGGCCGCTCGAGGCGCGAAACACGAGTAGTCCGCTTCCGGTCGCGACCGGGGTATCCGACGGACCGATGTCGGCGACGCGAGTCGTTCCGGCGTTCGTGCCATCGGTACGCCAGAGCTCATAGCCGGATCCCGTCAGGAAGTAGGTGAACCCACCGGAATTCACGAAATGTGTGGGAAACGAGCCGGACGAACCGACTACAATATCGCGAACGAGAACCGTGCCTCCGGGCGTGCCATCGGTTTTCCAAAGCTCGTTTCCCGTAGCTCCGTCATCCCTGCCGAAGTACACCGTGCCGCCTCCATCGAACGGAACCGTCGTGTCCGAGTCTGAAGCGAGGGCAACCGTTCCCGCTTCGGTGCAGTCGCTCGCGTAGAGCTGCCGTGTCCCGGGTACAAAAAACAGTTCGGTGAAATAGAGTTTGCCGCCCGACTTTGTCAGCGATCCGCTGATCGAGCCTCCGGGAACGTCCACCACGAGATGGGTGCCGGCCTCCGTCCCGTCGCTGACCCAGAGCTCGCGTCCTCCAGTGCCGTTCGCCGAAAAGCAGGTCTGCCCGCCGATGCTGACGAACGACTTCGGGAGGGAAGAAGCTGCGCCCGAATTGATGTCGGCAACGCGGTAGGTACCTGCTTCGGTTCCGTCGCTTCGCCACGCCTCGGTCCCGTCGACATCTTTCGCCGAAAACCAGGCGATGCCGTCGACATCTGCCAGATCGCCCGCGTAGTCGATGTCCGCGATGCGTACGGTCCCTGCCTCGGTACCGTCACTCTTCCACAGGTCGTAGCTCGTGGCGGAGTCGGAAATTTCAGGAGCCGACGCGAAGTACAGCGTGCCGCCGATGTTCGTCAGGTCTTTGATGCTTTCACCGGCGGACGCGACGCGCACGGTACCGGCCGCGGTCCCGTCGCTCTTCCAGATTTCGGGATGTCCCGACAAGCTGTTGACGAAGTATGCCGTGCCGTCGACATCACAGAAGTACGTAGAGGTCGCACCAACTTCGGTGAGCTGTCGCATTCCTGCGGACGTTCCGTCGGTGTTCCACATCATCCGGAACTCCTCGTAGGCCGCACCTTCGATCAGGAACACGCGGCCTGATGATTCGCCCAGCACGCTCACAGACGAGAGTCCGCCGCTGTTGAGATCCTTGACGAGGTACGGAATGCCGGCGGATGACATTTGCGGCAGCAACGTGAACGAGGTCACGAGCCAGCACCGGAGCGCATGGCGATACAGTCGGTTTGTCGTTGTCATTTCGGCCTTCCCCTCGACCGGTCGAGACCGGCGAGCAAGAGTGCACTGCCTACCAGAGCTGGGTCAAGCAGGTTACCGCCGCAGAAAGCCGCGGTTTTCCCGCGCCGGCTCCCGAGGCTATGGACAGTTCCCTCAATGGAATCGAAGAAAATCTATCTCGCCCGTCTCGGGTGCCCGAAAAACCAGGTCGACGGCGAGCTGATGCTCGGCCGCGCGCTGGCCGACGGCCATTCCGTCGTGGCGAATCCCGACGACGCCGACATCCTGGTCGTCAACACGTGCGCATTCATCGCGCAGGCACGCGAGGAATCGGTCGATACGATTCTCGAGCTCGCGCGCATCAAGGCCGCGCGCGAAGGACGGCGCCTGGTCGTCACCGGCTGCATGGCCGAGCGCTACGGCAGCGAGCTGACGAGCGCGATCCCCGAGATCGACGCGATGGTCGGAACCGGCGCGCTCGACCGTTTTCCCGATGCTCTCGTTGCGCGCGGCGGAGAAATCTTCCGCGCGGCCTCGCGGCACTATCTGCCGTCGGCGTTGATGGAGCGCGCGGTCACCGAAACCGACGGATCGGCCTATCTCAAGGTCTCCGAAGGCTGCGATCACGAATGCTCGTTCTGCGTGATCCCGTCGTTCCGCGGCAAGCACGAGAGCCGTACGATCGAGGACATCGCGGCCGAGGCCGAGCATCTTGCGGCCGGCGGCATCGTCGAGCTCAACCTGATCGCGCAGGATCTTTCGGCGTACGGACGTGACCTCGGCATAAAGGACGGACTCGCCGGCCTTCTGTGGCGGCTCGGCCGCGTGCGGGGCCTCGAGCGCGTGCGCTGCTTCTACCTCTATCCGAGCACGCTCAGCGACAGCGCGCTCGATGCCATTCGCGACGTGGACAACGTCGTTCCGTACATCGACATACCGCTGCAGCACGCCGACACCGACGTGCTGCGCGCGATGCGGCGCGCGAAAGACACCGGGCAGATCCGTCGCGTCGTCGAGCGCATCCGCGAGCGCATCCCGGGTGCCGCGATCCGCAGCGCGTTCATCGCGGGCTTTCCCGGTGAGACCGAGGCCGCTTTCGAGCGGCTCTGCGAGTTCGTCGTCGAGACGCGCTTCTCGAACATCGGCGTCTTTGCGTACTCACCCGAGGAAGGAAGCGGCGCCCATGATCTTCCGGGCGCCGTCGATCCCGACGAAGCCGTGCGCCGGCACGACGTGCTGATGTCGCTCCAGCAGCAGATCACCGCCGAGCTGCTCGCCGCCCAGGTCGGCAGCCGTCAGAGGCTGCTCGTCTGCGGCGAGGACGAAGACGGCGCGTGGTTCGGCCGCACCGACCTGCAGGCTCCGGAGATCGACGGCGTGACCTTTCTCGGGGGCGCCGGCGGCGAATACCGCCGCGGCTCGCTCATCGACGTCGAGATCACCGGCTCCGAAGGCATCGACCTGTTCGCCGAATAAAAAAGGGGACAGGTACATTTATTTTTCCTGAGCAAAATGGCGGGTTCGCTCCGCGAACGTCGAATGCGACTCGTTTGTTCTCGAATGCGCCCGCCAGGCCGATCTTTCGTGCCCCGGCGCATTGACGAACGGGCATCTCGTCACTAAGGTGTCCCGCCTTTCGCCCGGCAAGGGGCAACCGGAGTAGGAAAATGAGAAAACGCGACCGCGACAAGTTCCAGCTTAAGCTTCTCGAAATGCGCAAGGAGATCCTGCGCGTCATTCAGGAAGACATGAAAGAAGGTCGCGAGGGCGAGGCCGGAGAAGGCCGCGACACCTACGATATCGCGAGCGACGAGCGCGACCGGGAGATCAACCTCCTGCTCGGCGACCGCGAGCGCAAAAAGCTCCAGCTCATCGAAGACGCGCTCCATCGCATCGACACCGGCGAATACGGCGAGTGCGAGGAATGCGGCGGCGAAATCGTCAGCGGGCGCCTCGACGCGATGCCGTTCACGCGCCTGTGCGTGACGTGCCAGGACGAGCACGAGCAGGCCCAGCGCACGATGCACGTCGACTCGGGCGGCATGGCCGCGCCGCGCTACCCGGCCAACGAAACCGAAGACGATTCGTTCTGACGGCAGCCTCCGCGCCGACGCGATGTCGGCGTGGACCGCCGGCCTTCGCGCCGTCGACGCAGAGTCGAGCGTCCGGCGCGCGCTGGCGGCTCGTCCCGATCTCGATCCCGCCGATCCTCGAACCCTCGTCGTCGCAGCCGGCAAGGCCGCGGCCGGAATGCTGCGTGGTCTTTGCCGGGACGATGCGGGCGCGCCTCGAATCGCTCGCGCCATCGCGGTGCTCCCGTCCGGCGCCGACATCGCCGGTCTCCCTTCGACGGTCGAGGTGCTGCGCGGCGGTCATCCGTATCCGACCGCGGAAGGTCGTGCGGCAACGCTTCGGGTCCTCGAGTCCGCGCGCACGCTCGGCGACGGCGATCGCCTTCTGGTGCTGCTGTCCGGTGGAGCGTCGGCGCTTCTCGAAGCTCCCGCGGCCGGCGTCGATTTCGAAAGTCTCGCCGCCACCTATCGCGCGCTCGTCGCGAGCGGCCTTGCGATCCGGTCGATCAATCTGATTCGCGGATGCCTGTCGGCGGTCAAAGCCGGCCGTCTTGCCGCTGCAGCAGGGCCCGCGCGCACGACGACGTTCGCGATCTCCGACGTCGAGGGCGACGACCCGGCCGTGATCGGATCCGGGCCGACCGTCGAGCCCGTGCTGCCTGTTTCCGAGCGCTGCCGCCGCGCGCTCGACGTCGTCGCAGACGCTCACCTCTCGTTGCCGCCACGCGTACTCGAATTATTGCGACGCAGTGCAGAGGCATCCGAAGACAAGCCTGGACAGGCCCGCTTTGCGATCGACTACACGGTCATCGCATCGATCGGCAACGCCATCGGCGCCGCGCGCGACGAGCTCGCACGGGCAGGCTACCGCGTGATTGCGCCGAACGGCGGCGAGCGTCTCTACGGCGATACCTCGATCGCAGCAGCGCGCATCGCCGAGGTCGCCGGCGAATGCGCGGCGGCTTCGTCATCGCAGCAGCGCTGCGCCGTCGTGTTCGGCGGAGAGACGACCGTCGCGGTGCCGCCCAGCGGCGCTGGCCGCGGCGGCCGCAACCTCGACGTCGCGGCGCGAGTCGCGCTTCACGTTCGTGATCGCGAGCGCATCGCCGTGATCAGCGCGGGCACGGACGGTGTGGACGGATCCAGCCGGGCGGCCGGCGCGATCGTCGACGGCGGAACGTCTGGTCGCTGCGAGGTGGCCGGATTCCCGCTCGCCGCTGCGCTCGAAGCGTTCGATACCGAGCCGGCGCTCGACGCCGCAGGCGATCTGGTCGTGACCGGGCCGACCGGCACCAATGTCGGCGATTTGACGGTCGTCGTGACCGGCTGAGGCCGGCCCCAAGGTCGCTGTCGCGGCCGATTCGCAGGTCGCCGCCGCCCCGACACCCGTTTTTGCTGAACATTTTCACCGCCCGATTGGGACCCGCAGCCCCGGCGATTCATTTTCAAGAGCGATTCAAGAACTTCTCAAAGGCCTTCCGGCCGAAGCAGCGCATCCTCCGACCATACCGCGGCCGCCCACTGGGGGCCGCAAACAACGGAGGACTCCAAGATGAACGTTTCCACCTCGCTCCCGCCGGTTCCCAGCAGCCAGACTCTTTCGACCTGGACGTCCGCGCTCCTGCAGCCCGTGCTGCGCAGGGCCGTTGCCAGGAAGTTCGCGCGGCGAGTGGCCGCGACGCCCGCTACGCATCTCGCGATGACATTCCGCCGGCGGGTTTCCACGGCAAGGTCCACCGACCGCTTCCCGATGTCGTTCGCGAAGAGATTTCCGACCGTACACGCGGCCCACTGAACGCGGTCGATGCGAGCAGGCGACGTCAGTTGTCGTCGCGCGTTCGCGCACTCCCCAGGTAACTCTGAAGTTGAAAGTCGCGATGGCTGCCGGCCGTCACGGTCTTGAGATAGGGCTTCCACCGCGGCGGCGTTGCCGGCTCGGGCCGGTCGCCCATCACGGTCACGCGCTGGATCACGCGCTCTCCTTCGAAATCGTTCAGCACGTGATGCTGCGTGCAGCGGTTGTCCCACATCGCGATCGTGCCCTGCGTCCAGTGATAGCGCACCGTAAAGCGCGGGCTCGCAACCCAGCGAGTAAGGAACGGCAACAGCGCTTCGCTCTCCTGATGGCTCAGCTCGACGATGCGGCGGGTGAAATGCTCATTGACGAACAGCGCCCGGCGGCCGGTTTCGGGATGGGTCCGAACCACCGGATGCACCGCCATCTGTTCGGGCTTTCCATGCGGCTGCGCGTCGTGCAGCGCGGAAAGCCCGTCGAGGAAGTCGCGCATCGGCGGCGAAAGCTCTTCGTACGCCTTGTACGTGTTCGTCCACATCGTGTCGCCGCCGAACTCCGGACATCTGACCATGTGAAGGATGGCGATCAGCGACGGGCTTCGCTGGCATGACAGATCGCTGTGCCATTCGTCGGCGACTGCACCCTGGCCGCCGTACGCATGCAGCTCGAAAAACTCCGGACGCTCGGCATTCAGACTGAGGTTCGGATGCGACTCGAGCTCGCCGAAGAGCTTTCCGAAAGCGATATGCTCGTCGGGCGTCAGGTGCTGATCCGGAAAGAACAGCACCAGATGCTCGGTCAGAAGAGCGCGGATCGCTTCGGCGTCGGCGCGATCGGCTTCCACCAGCCGAATCCTGCGGATTTCCGCTCCAAGCGAGCCGGAGAGTTTTCTTACGTCCAGCGTTGCAGTCTTTGCGGCGGTCGACATGGTGCACCTCCGATTCGCTTCTCGAGCGAACCGCCGCGCCGTCGGGCGCGCGGCTGCCGGACGATAGCAGGACTGCCCGCGTGGATCGACGCCCCGCGCAGGCAGCGTGTCTCATCCCTCAGCGTGAGCGGAACGGTCGCCGCAGTTGCGGCCCCCGGCTATCGTCGATCGAGGAGACCTGAGGATGCCTGTCTTCCAGCCGAATCGCGGAGTGATCGTTCTCGGCGGCGGCCCCGTGGGCCTGGCTGCGGCGCTCGAGCTGGCGCGCTTCGGCGTGCGCAGCGTCCTCGTCGAGAAGCACGCCGCGACGTCGTGGCATCCGAAGACGCGCAACTTCAACACGCGAACGATGGAGATCGCGCGGGGATGGGGACCGGCCGTCTACAAGCGTCTTCGCAGCATCGACACTCCGGACGGCTGGAAGAGTCCGATCCGCTTTCTCGAAAGCGCGGTGGGCAAAGAGTTCGGGTTCATCGAGTCGCGCGGCTTCGAGGGGCCAGGCCCCGATATAAGCCCTGCGCTGCCGTCGATGACTTCCCAGGATCTGATCGAGAAGATCCTCGTCGATGCCGTGCGCATGTCGGGCATGGTCGAGCTGCGATTCGCCACCGAAGCCACCCGCCTCGTCACGGGCGGCTCGCCGGCCGACGACGGTGTCGAGCTCGAGGTGCGCGACGTCGCGACCGGCAACATCGAAACGTTGTCGGCAAGTGCGCTGGTTGCAGCCGATGGAGCGTCGAGCCTCGTCCGCAGTGAGCTCGGCCTGCGGATGGAAGGCATCCACAGCGTGACCAACGTCGTGAACTGCTACTTTCGCGCCGACATCGAGCGGCTCATCGGCGAGCGGCGCGGCGTGCTGTTGTTCGTGACCAACGAGCACGCAAGGGGCGTGCTGCAGCCGCTCGACGGTGTCGGGCGCTGGCTCTGCCAGATCAACGTCCCGATCGAAGAGTGGTCGCTCGAAGTGTTCACCAAGGAGCGCGCACGCCAGTGGCTGCGCGCTGCTGTCGGCGTTGCGGACTTCGAGCCGGAGATCCTTTCGATCGGTCTCTGGCAGCTCAATGCAACCGTCGTCGAACGCCTCGTCAGCGGCCGGGTCGTGCTTTGCGGCGACGCCGCCCACCAGTTTCCGCCGACTGGAGGCCTCGGGGTCAACACCGGGCTGCAGGGCATGCACAACGCCATGTGGAAGCTCGCCTGGTGCGTGCTCGGCAAGGCAGGATGGCCGCTGCTCGAGACCTACGACCTCGAGCGGCGGGGCGTGGCGAAAGAGATCACGTCGCAGTCGCTCGAGAACACGATGAACGTCATGCGGATCAACATGGCCGCGATGTCCGGAGCCGAGAGCGGTCTCGATGCCGAAGAAGTGATCGCCGCATCACGCCGCTACGGCAATCATCTCGGCGTCGAATTCGGCGCCGCCTACAAGTCACCGGCGGTCATCGCCGACGGCACCAGGCCTCCCGCGGTCGAAGATCCGTACTCGGATTACATCCAGTCGGCGACGCCGGGATGCAGGGCGCCGCATATCTGGCTCGGGCGTCGCGATGCCCGCTTCTCGACGCTCGATCTGTTCGGTCCCGGGCTCACGCTGCTGGCGGCGTCCGGCGGATCGGCGTGGCGCGACGCTGCAGCGTCGATCGCGCGCGAGCTCGATACACGCATCGACTGCTACATCATCGGTGATGCAGGTCTTGCCGACGGCGACGCCTTTGCTCGCGCCTATGGAGTGGGGAAGGCCGGCGCAGTCCTGGTGCGCCCGGATGGTCACGTCGCATGGCGTAGCACCACTGACTCAGGTGCTCGCGAGCTCGGCCAATGCGTGCGAACGATCCTCGCGCTGCCGAGTGGGCAACGGTCCCCGTATTCCTGATCGTTGTTCTTCGACCCTCCGGATGCGCGCTTCCATCGTCTTCCGAAGCCTGGCGCCGCATCACATTTTGAGCCTTGTCTCATCGCGCGACGATCCCGCTTGCGAGGCAGATTCCGATCGGCTCGATGCGAACGCGGATGGCAAACCTTGTTGCTCGATCGCGCCCGCGTACGATGTTTTCAACGTTGTAGATGTCTCGGCGGGGCGACCACCCCTCAACAGGAGAATCGACGATGAGAACAAGATTCCCGCTTCGCATCGCTCTTTGCCTCGCGGTTCCGTTCGTCTTCGCCATGTCGAGTCAGGCCTCGGCCGGCTGCCTGAAAACCTGCAGCCACGAGATAAAGGACTGCGCCGCTGCGGCGCGTCCGACGCTGCTCGACTGCAGGCTCGAGTGCCGCTCGTCGGCATCCGACGGTGGAATGGCCGACTGCATGGCCGGATGCAGGGACGTCCTGACCATGACGAGGTCCACGTGCCGGACCGGACGCTCGAGCTGCATCGATGCATGCAGGGCCGGCGTGGATGATCCGTCCCAGAACCCTCCTCCCGATGATCCGTCCGACGATCCATCGGACGATAACCCGGGGAATTCCTCCGGCACGAATTCGGCAAGCTGCATGGGCCAGTGCGGGCAGACGCTCGGAAGCTGCGCGCATGACGTCGCCGCCGGCGGCGCTTCGTGCATCAAGAACTGCGCATCGGCGGAAGACCATGGGGCCTGTGTCCGCGGCTGCACGTCGGCGGCGCGAGAAACCGCCAGTGGCTGCAAAGCAGACGCGCGGTCGTGTCACGAGGATTGCGGATTTCCTTCCAGCTCGACGACGACGCTGTCGGGATTGCCGACCACGACGTTGTCGGGTCCGACGACGACCGAGCCGGCTGCGACGACGACCCTGCCCGGCGCGACCACGACCTCGACGCTGCCCGCTTGTGAAAATGCCAGCGCACCGACGTGCGGCGGTACGTGTCTGTCGAGCACGGCGGAATGTCGCGAGGATTCGGGAAACGTTTGCGCTTGCTTCGAGTGACGCTGGGCGTTCTCGTGTCCACACCGACGAGCAGGCGTTGCACCGACGCCTGCTCGTGAAGGCGGCCCGGTCATCCGGGCACCGCGCGCTGTGACCTCGGCATGAGCTCGAAGATCCATGGCCACGATATGGACCATCGGACACTCGACACGCAGCCTCGAGGAGTTTCTCGAGCTGCTGCGCGCGAATCATATCGAAACGGTCGCCGACGTGCGCCGCTATCCTGGCTCGCGCAAGTTCCCGCACTTCGGTCGCGATGCGCTTCGCGAGGCACTCGCCGCAGCCGGCATCGGCTACGAGCATTTCGTCGAGCTCGGCGGCAGGCGAAAGGCCAGGCCGGATTCACCGAACACTGCGTGGAGGAGCGAAGCGTTTCGCGGCTACGCCGACTTCATGATGACTACCGAGTTCGACAGTGCGATCCGCAAGCTTGTCGATCTCGCGGAGCGGCGACGCACGGCGATTCTGTGTTCGGAGGCCGTATGGTGGCGCTGCCATCGCGGCCTCGTTTCGGACTGGCTCAAGGCCGACGGTCACGACGTCCTGCACATCACCGGACGAGCCGTTCCGGAGCCGCATCCGTACACGTCCGCGGCGTCGATTGCCGGCGGACGTTTGTCGTATTCCGGTGTCGCGTCGGCTGACGCCGGCGAATGACCTCCCTCAGGCCGCTGCGTGCGGCCGAGCGGCCTTGATCAGCTTGAACTTTCCGGCCCCTTCCTCGCGTGCGATCCCCGGCACGACCTTCACACGGATCGTCGGCCGAACCGCGCCGAGCTCACACAGACGATCGTGAAGCGTTCGCTCGACGGCGCTGCGGACTTCGTTTTCGGCCGCTCCACGCGACAGCGCGAGGGTTACGTCGAGTCCCGAATCGGTCTGTTCGATCTGATACTGGGAAACCGCAGCGACCGCCGCCAGCGGGCTGCGCAGGTGAATCGGATGGACCTTGACGGTGCCTCCGCCCTCACGCCGCATCTCGAGGATGTCATCCGAGCGACCTTCGAGCGCGATGATGCGCGCGAACGTACGGCCGCACGCGCATGGATCCTCACTGACCGAAACCAGATCCGTGATCTCGAAACGAATGAACGGCTGGCTCCAGTTGTAGAGATTGGTGATCAGGACCTTGTGCCCGGGTTGGCCCGGCGCCACCGGACGGCCGTTCTCGTCGACAACCTCGAAGATGCATCTGTCCTCGTAGATGTGCAGGCCGCAGTGCTCGCTGCAGTCGGTGGCCGTGATCCCGGTTTCCGTCAAGCCGAGGCAGTTGAACGGCTCGCGGCCCCAGGCCTTGCGCATGCGCTCGGTCATCTGTTCGGTACGCACCTCGCTCGTGGTCGAGACGATCGCCGGCGCGATGCGCAGCCGTCCTTCGAGCTGTTCGGTCGCCAGCAGATCGAGCACGGACGGATAACCGGTAAGGGCATCCGGCTGTTGTTCGTTCAGTTTCGAGACCAGCTCGTCGATCGGTTGCGTCGCGCTGAGACGAAGCGGGAGAAAAAGGCCTACCGACATCGACGCGGCGCCGCGGCAAGTCATGTGCTTGACGTCGGGAGCGGCGATCTGGGCGAGACGGCGGCGGCGCGGCAACCGCGGAGTCAGGCCCATCATGCGGCTCCACCGCAGCGCACCGTCGAGAAAGCCGCGCCAGGCACTGCGATCGTACACGTAAATGCCCTTGCGGCCGGAGCTGCCGCCGGAGGCCATCACGCGGTATTCGTCGAGGAAGAGCTCGTCGGATGCACCGACTTGCTGCAGATGCTGCTCGAGAGCCGAACAATGCAGGCGAGGGCTGGTTACGAACTCGTCGAGATGGTCCATCATCATCGACTTGGTGACCGCGGGCAGTTGCTCGAGACGAACATCGGACCGCGAAAGCCTGCCGCCGTAGAGATCGCGGTAAAACGCCGAGTGGGAAGTCGCGTGCTCGACGAGCGCGGACAGACGCTCGTGCTGGAACGACTTCAGACGCTCTCTCGGCCATCGCTCGCGCTCGGCGGAGCTGCGGCTTCCGGCGAGCGCGCTGGCTACGTCCTGCGCGTTCTTCCACCTGTAGCCGAGCGTCATCGCACCGCTCTTTTTTTTGCGCGGGCAGGCAGCTCGCGTTCTGGGATCTCGAGACCGAAGATCATCGCCCTGTTCGTCATTTCCATCAGGCGAGGTGGAAAGCTCGATCCTTCTGCGCAGCGCTCGAGCACGGCGCCGGTACCGAGCGCGAGCACGCCGCGGGCAATGTCTTCGGCCGGGATCGACAGCACGAAGCCGGTCTCTGCCGCCTCGCGTTCGATGAGCGCCGCAATTGCGTCACGAGTCTGCGCGTGAAGGGCGGCGTAGCGGCGGTTGAGATCGGGATCGCGCGCAGCGTGCAGCCGGAACTCGATCGACAGCAGCGACCACTGCTCGTCTCCACGAAGCTTTTCATCCCACTGACGGCTGAGTGCCGTTGCGAGCTCGGCCGGTCCGCGCACGGTCTCGGCGGAGCGGCGCATCTCGGCGACCCGCTGCACGATGCGCTGCTCGAGAAGCGCGAGGAAGAGATCGGCCTTGCTGCGAAACTGCGAGTAGACCGCGCCTTTGGTAAAGCCGGCCTCGTCGGCAATGGCGTCGAGCGATGTCGCGTGGAAGCCCCGTTCGATGAACACGGTGCGCGCTGCCTCGAGGAGGCTCTGGCGGGTCACTTCGGCTTGTTCGGTGCGAGTGCGTCGCTTCGCCATACCGGTAGTATTGCAATACCGGCGGTATCGAAGTCAAGCCCGCGGCATGGAAGCCCCGCAGGGTGCGCCCGGGAGCGTTCCAGCCGTCTGGCGCTCAGACGGCCGCGGTACGACTCTGGGGGTTGCGGGGTTCGGACGCCCAGTCGATCGCTTCGTCGAACTCGTCGTAGTCGAAGCGACGGATTTCAGCCTCGACGAAATGCTCGGCGATGTGCGGAGCGATGCTCGCGAGCTTCGTGTCGGCCGCGAGCGCAATCCGGTCGATGTTCCGATGATGCTGTCGCACGAAACGGATGTGCCGCAGGAAGCTCGCGAAATTTTCCCATCCGGGAAACTCGCGCGCGTGGATGACCAATCCCGTCAGCCGCCCGTGATCGCGAATCCAGCGATCGGCAGTTTCCGAGAGTGAATCGAAATCACCGGCACGCAGGGCGCGCGCGACTTCGACCACGATGGTCCCGCGATCGGCGAGCAGGCGATGGGTTACTTCGGCGGGCTCGGTGACGGGTTCGGTGAAATGTTCAGACATGGCTCAACCCCTTGCGAACGCCCTGCGTGGCGTGGACGACGTTCGCGGAATGAAGATTGCGATCACCAATCCGGCTCCGGCGCGAGCGGCGGCTCGGGAGGAAGCGGTGGCTGCGGAGGTCGTGCTTCCTCCGGGGGCCATGCGGGACTGATCGGTCTGGGCAGGATGTCCGAGTCTTCTGATCGGGGTGAATCCGGCTGAAGCGGCGCGTTTGCCATCGGATCCCGGTTTTCTTCCACCGCGTCGCCGTCCCAGGGTGACAAAGGATCGTTGTCCTGCATGTCGACGGACAGCAGCCACACACCGGCAAGCAGGGCTGCGCGAACGAGGATCGGGACTTTCACGCACGTACCGACGAATCTCATACGATTTTCCTTCGCGCGGGATCACGATCGGCGCGCAGATGGACCACGAACGCCGCATCGGCCGGTGCACGCCGCGCCTCAATGCCTCGCGGCATACTCCTTCGCCAACGGTCGCAGGATCTCGGTGACTTCGCGCCCGAGCAGCGCGTTCGCATCGGGATTGAGATGGTTGTCGTACTTGAAAAGGATCGGACGCTTCTGCGATTCGGCGATCAATACCGGCGCCAGGTCGTGGTACTCCACGCTCGGGTCGACGTCCTTCACGAAATCCAGGTGCGCCCAGCCGCTGATGTTCACGATCACCAGCCGGAATTTTTCGGCCCTGGAAAGCTCGACGAACTTTCGAAGAACGAGCATCGTCCGTTCGGACGCGGTCGGAACATGGGTGCCCACCGATGACGCGAGTCCCTGCCGGTCGGCGTCGGTTTTCTGCCATCGCTCGGCATCCTGCTGCTCGAACTCCTGCCTGTGCTGCGCGAGCGCGAGCCGGAAGCTCAGATAGCTGGCTGCGTACGAGTGACGCACCAGCCAGCCGCGCTCCTTGAACAGCGGATCGTCGGCTTTCAGGTAGAGCGTGCCGCCTTCCTGGCGCTGCGCAGCCTGCTCTTCCCGGGACAACGCCTGCGACGGCGATTGTGACGCTTCGGTTGGCGCCGGCAGATCGATTCCGCCGTCGCGAAAGAGGTTGGGCCGCTGCCTCCTGGTATCGACGAAGTTGATGAAGATCATGACCACGTCGGGGCGGTAGCGCAGCCCTTCGCGCGCGAGAAAAAGCAGCTCCGCCTCGGTGCCCCAGCCCGGTACACCGGTGTTGATGACCTCCACGCCGTCGAGCTGGTCCTCGGGAATGTCGGTGAACCGGGCGCCGTACGGAATGCCTGTTCCGAACGTGAAGCTGTCGCCGAGCGCGAGCACGCGAAGCTTTCCGGGCGGCTTGGCGTAGTCGTATTCGCGATCGCGCAGGCCCTTGCTGTTGATGCGGTAGACGACCGAGAAATCCGACGTCACCTGAAGCGCCTGCGTGTTCGGCACGAGCGTGACCCCGAGGGTCTCGTCGGGCTGGAGCAGGACGCGCGGCATCCGGTCCGCGTTGGTCAGCTCTTTCAGATAGAGCCGGTAGTCGATGCCTTGCCGATATCCGTCGAGCCGGAATCCCGCCTCGGTCACGAGAAAAGCGAACACGACGGATGCCGTCACCAGTAGCGCGCGCTTCGCGACATCCGCCCCGCCCATCGCCGGAGCCTAAGAGAAGCCGGTCGCCCATGCCACTTTCTGCGATCGTCGGCATCCGGGCCTTCGGCCAGTCCTGGAACACAGGAATGACCCGCCGGCTTGCTCGTCGTCGCTGCCAGAGCCGGTTCGTGTTATGCGGACGCGGATGGCTGCCGCTTCACCATCGGCATACTTGAGCGAGATCTTCGCGTCGTTTCAGGGCGAAGGCTCGCGCGCGGGCCAGCGCCACCTGTTCGTGCGCTTCGCCGGCTGCAACATCCGCTGCCGCTGGTGCGATACGCCGGATTCTCTCGTCAAGGTTGCGTCGTGCCGCGTGGACTATCCCGGCGGCGGCTCCGATGTTCTGGCGAATCCCGTTTCCGTCGAGCAGCTGGCGTCGATCCTCGCCCGCGCTCTCGAAGAAGACCCGTCGATCGCGATGATCGCGATCACCGGCGGCGAGCCGATGGTGCAGAGCGTGTTTCTTGCCGAGTGGCTGCGCCGCGTGCCGCCGGCGCGTCCGTGCCTTCTCGAAACCAACGCGATGTTCGCGAGCGCACTTCCGGAAGTGCTGCCCGGAATTTCAATCGTCTCGGCCGACGTCAAGCTCCCGTCGAACACCGGCGAGCCCGCCCTGTGGGACCGCCATCGGGAATTTCTCCAGGCGTGCGGCCAGACCGAAACCTACGTGAAGATGCCGGTCGACGCCGGCACGGATCCGTCCGAAGTCATTCGCGCGGCGACGCTCGTCGCCGAAGCCGCGCCCGGCGCGATTCTTTACGTGCAGCCGGTGTCCGATCCTCAGACCAACGCATGGACGATCGGAGTGGGACGCCTTGCCGAGCTTGCGGCGCTGGCTGCGACGCACGTCGCCGACACCCGCGTGCTTCCGCAGATCCACAAGCTGGTCGGCGTTCGATGACGGCGCACGCCGGTCCGCTGCGCCAGCGCGAGCTCACCTGGGAACGTCTCGAGTCCGAGACGTTCGACGTCTGCGTGATCGGAGGCGGAATCAACGGCGCTGCAGTCGCGCGCGATGCGGTCTTGCGCGGCATGACGGTCGCGCTGCTCGAACGCTGCGATTTCGCGTGCGGAACCAGCAGCCGCTCGTCCAAGCTCGTGCACGGCGGCGTTCGCTACCTGCAGCAGGGCGACGTCGCGCTGGTGCTCGAGTCGTGCCGCGAGCGCGACGTATTGCGCACGCGCATTGCGCCGCATCTGGTGCGTGCGCAGCGTTTCGTGTTCCCGATTTACGACGACGACTCGACGCCGGTCTGGCAGCTTCGCATCGGGCTGACGCTTTACGATCTGCTGGCAGGTTTCCAGAATGTCGCGCGCCACAAGCATCTGAGCGTGGCCGCGCTGCGCGAGCACGAGCCCGCCATTGCCAGCGACGGCCTGCGCGGCGGAGCGCTCTACTACGATTGCTGGACCGACGACGCGCGCCTGACGCTCGAGACGGCGCTCGCCGCGCGCGGCGCAGGCGCAGCCATGCTCAACCATGCCGAAGTCGTCGCGTTCGAGAAGGATTCGACCGGCCGCGTGGTTGCAGCCGGCGTTCGCGACCGGCTCGGCAGCCGCGAGGCGACGGTGCACGCGCGCTCGTTCGTGAACGTCGCCGGTCCGTGGCTGGACGCGGTTCGCCGGCTCGACGACGGCGGCGCGCCGCCGCGCCTTCGCCTGACCAAGGGTGTTCATGCGATCTTCGACCGCTCGCGCATCGGCAACCGCGACGCGGTCGTGATGCGCGGCATCGACGGCCGCGTGATGTTCGCGATTCCATGGCAGAGCCAGTCGGTGATCGGTACGACCGATACGTTCTATACCGGCGACCCGGCCGAATGCCGCGCCGAGCCCGACGACATCGACTACATCCTGGCGGCCGTCAACCGCGCGTTCCCGCAGGCGAATGTGACCGCGCGTGACATCATTTCGGCGTATGCCGGGCTGCGCCCGCTGGTCGCGCCCGAAGACGAGCGCACCGCGTCCGAAGTCAGTCGCGAGGATCAGGTCTTCGAAAGCCCCGCCGGCCTTCTGTCACTCGGCGGCGGCAAGCTGACGACGCATCGCAAAGTCGCCGAGCTGCTCGTCGATCGCGCGGCCGAAAAGATCGGCCGGCGCGTCGGTCCGTGCCGCACCGCCGAAGTGCCGTTGCCCGGCGGCGCCGGGTTCCCGGCCGGAGAGGCCGCGCGCGACGAGCCGCAGTCGACGGCCGAACACATCCGGCAGCGCTACGGCTCGCTCGCCGGAGAGATCGACGCGCTCGTGCGCGGCGACGGACGCCTTGGCGAGCGAGCCGTCGACGATCGCCCCGACCTCGTCGCCGAGCTCGTACACGCCGTCGAGTTCGAGCTCGCGTGCTCGATCGACGACGTCCTGTCACGGCGCGTGCCACTCGCACTGCGCAGCCGCGAGCGTGCCGGTGATGTCGTCGTTACGGTCGGCGACGTGCTCGCGTCTCGCCTCGGATGGGATGCGGAGCGGACCCGAGCGGAGGTCGCCTCGTATCGCGAGTATCTGCGGCGCGAAGCGGCCGCCTTTCGCGAGGGCGGCAGTCGGGAAGCCGAGGAATCGGCGGCTTGAAGACCAGCCGGGGTTTCGCTGTCTGTGCGCCTCATATTGACTTTGTTCCAACGCGGCGACATATCCGCCCGGGCTTTCTTTGTTTTTTTTCAGAGCCACGCAGGCGTGACGTAACCAACTGATGCCGCTGCAACCACTCGCCCTCGACAAGAAGGCTCTCACCGACATCGCTGCGGAGTACGGGCTCGGCAAGCTTGGTCCGTCGAGCGGCGCAATTCCGCTCTGGGGCAACAAGCGCTACCTGCTCGACGTCTCGAAGACCTGCTACGAGTTGCAGGTTCGTTCGCTCGAGGACGAGTTCGATCTGCGCAGGGAGCTCGAGCTTCTTTCTTTCCTCGAAAAACACGCGTTTCCGAGCCCGCGGCCGGTGGCCGACCGGCGCGGCCGTCATTTCCTCGAGCGCGAAGGGCACTACCTGGTGCTCTACCGGCTGGCCAACGGCAAGATGCCGACGCCGGCCGCACTCAACATCAAGGCCGTCAACAGCCTCGGGCGCGCGATCGGCCAGCTCCACATCGTCGGGCGCGGCTACAAGAAGGCCATCGACAACCGCTTCGGCTTCGAGAGGATCTTCGAGGCGTATGCGGCCGTGCGGCGGCGCATTCCTCCGTACTTCAAGAAGATCATCCGCACGATGGACGAGGAGACCGAGTATCTCGGCAACTACCTCGAGACCAAGCTGCCGAAGGGAATCATCCACGGCACCGTGCACTGCTACGGGCTGCTCGCCCGCGGCGACGACGTCGTCTCGATCGGAGACTTCGATGCGGCGTGCCGCGGCAAGTACGTGTTCGACCTTGCCACGGCGGTCAACGCCGCGTGCTTCGTCGACGGCACCTACGTGCTCGAGCGCTTCGAATCGATGATGGCCGGCTACGAGTCGCTTCGCACGCTGTCGCTCGCCGAATGGGATTCGTTCCCGAACGAGCTTCGCTTTGCCGCGCTGCGCTTCGCGGTCACGCGCCTGTGCGAGTTCTTCGACGGCGAGCCCGACGAGACCGCCCGCATCAACGATGACTTCCGCGAGTATCTCGATCGCCTGCGCGTGCTGCGCCGCGAGAAGGAAGGCGGCATGGAAGGCCTGCTGATGGCGATGGCCACCGGCTACGACTACCGCAAGTACCAGCGCGTCAAGGGCGGCGAGTTCGAAGGCGACGAAGAAGGCGTGCCGGTCGAGGAGCTCGACGAGCCTCTCGACGATGACGAGGACGTCGACGATCTGCCCGACGACGAGGACGAGGTCCTGGACGACTGATCATGTCCGAGCCCGGCGAATCCCAGGTCCGCGAGATCCTCACGGTTCTCGGCGAAGACATCGACCGCGAAGGCCTGCGCAAGACGCCAGCGCGCGTCATGCGTGCGTACAAGTTCTTCACCAAAGGCTACGTTGAGGATCCGCGCGCGGTCATCGGGGACGCGATGTTCACCGAGGACTACTCGGAGATGATCATCGTCAAGGACATCGATTTCTTCTCGCTTTGCGAGCATCACCTGCTGCCGTTCTTCGGCCGCGTGCACGTCGCGTATCTGCCCAAGGGCCGAATCGTCGGCATCAGCAAGATTGCGAGGCTGGTCGAAACCTACGCCCGCCGGCTCCAGGTACAGGAGCGCATGACCGACCAGATCGCGAACACGATCAGCGAGGTGCTCGGCGCGAGCGGTGTCGGCGTCGTGATCGAGGCCGAGCACATGTGCATGCGCATGCGCGGCGTCGAGAAGCCGAACTCGGTCGTCGTCACGAGCTCGCTCGTCGGCGTGTTCCGCGAAAAAGAAACCCGCCAGGAATTCAACAATCTGATTTCGACCAAGATGCGCTGACGGCGCATCGTTCAGCAGGATGCGCTGAGAGGCGCATCGTTCAGAGGGATGACGCGCAGCGTTCAGAACACTGCGCTGGCGGCCGATCGCTTGTCCGGAAAAGCTCGTTCGTGCCAGCGGGCAGCTGAAATCGTCTCGATCGCGCCATTTTTCCTTGTCCGTTCGCTTGGGCTGGCGCAGATTTCGTGCGTGCTGAGCGATTTCCTCATCTCCCATCGCGATGTGATCATCGATTCGATCCGGACACGGGTCGCATCGCGCGAATCTCCGAAACCCACGGAGCGCGAGATGGAAGGCATCCCGGTCTTTCTCGATCAGCTTGGCGAGGCGCTACGGCTGGCGGCGCTGAGCGACGTCATCGACCACGACGAGATCGCAAAGAGCGCGGCCCGTCACGGCCACGAGCTGCTCCGCAGGGGACTGACGATCGGACAGGTCGTGCACGACTATGGCGACGTCTGCCAGTCCGTAACCGAGCTCGCTGTCGATTCCGGAACGACCATCTCGAGCAGCGACTTCCGGACGCTCAACCTCTGCCTCGACGATGCGATTGCCGGAGCGGTCACGGAGTTCGCGAAGCAACGCGAGCTCGAAATTGCCGGCCAGGAAAACGAGCGCCTCGGTGTG
Source organism: Candidatus Limnocylindrales bacterium (assembly GCA_035571835.1). Classification (NCBI taxonomy): domain Bacteria; kingdom Bacillati; phylum Chloroflexota; class Candidatus Limnocylindria; order Candidatus Limnocylindrales; species Candidatus Limnocylindrales bacterium. The sequence continues at coordinate 75,730 of DATNBU010000024.1, forward strand.
CTCGCCCACGAGCTGCGCAATCATCTGAACACGGCCATGCTTGCCTTCGAAGCCATTCGCGACGGGCATGTGGCTCCGGGTGGCAGCACCGGGCAGGTGCTGGGACGGGCTCTTACCGACCTGAATCTTCTGCTCGGCCGGTCGCTCGCTCACGTCCGGCTCGATGCCGGCATCATGCAGCACGAGCGGATTCCAGTTGCCGATCTCCTGGAGGAGATCGCGACCGGATCCTCGATGGTGGCCAGGGCCCGCGGCGTCAAGTTCAGCGTTTCCGAGGTGGCGGCTGCCGTTGCCATCGAAGGCGACCGGCAGATTCTTTCCGCGGCACTGACCAACCTTCTTCAGAACGCTTTCAAGTTCACGCACAAAAACAGTCGCGTCTCGCTGACGACAACTGTCACGTCTCGTCGCGTCGTTTTCGAGGTCGAGGACGAATGCGGTGGTCTGCCCGTCGGTAAAGCCGCGGATCTGTTCCTGCCGTTCCAGCAGATCGGACCGGATCGTAGCGGTCTCGGACTCGGACTCTCGATCTGCATGCGCGCGGTAACCATGAGCGGTGGTGAGCTTCGCGTCCGGGATCTTCCGGGCAAGGGCTGCGTGTTCACCCTCGACTTGCCGCGAGCGGGAGTGCCCGTCGAGAACTGATCCGTCACTCGGTGGTCGTCACGAGCTCGCTCGTCGGCTCCTTCCGCGAAAAAAACCCGCCAGGAATTCAACAACCCGATTTCGACCAAGATGCGCTGAAAGGCGCATCGTTCAGAAGATACGCTGAAGAGCGCATCGTTCGGAAGATACGCTGATAGCGCATCATTCACTCCGACGACGTCTTACGGCGCGGCCGCCATTCCCCGACATTCCCCGGGGAATGTTCGCGCATGGGCGAGATTGCCGCGCCTCGCGTCCATGAAGGCGCGGCCGAAGTCGAGGTCGGCCTGATACTGGTTATGTGCCGCGCAGCGCAGCTCGATGTTCTCGGGCGTAGGAGGTCCGCCCATCGCGAAGGGAGCTCTGTGGTGGAACTCGATGTTGCTGGTCTCGCGGCAGCGACGTCCTCGGCCGTCTACGTAGCAGCAGCGACCCGAGTCGCGTCGCCATACCTCGCGCCGCACGGCCGCCGGGATGGTCCGGGATCGCTGTTCTCGCTGCGAAGCTGCCGTATCGGCCGCGCGCGCCATTGAGTCCGGCCGATCGGTGCATTCCGCGTTCGTCGGCGTCGTCGACTTCGGTCGGTCGGTGCAGCCTGCCTTGCGCGCGAGTGTCCGGACGAGCAGCACGTCGATCGCACGACTGATAATTGCGGCCGGGTCGCGACCGGTCGCCGAGCGGCCGAGCAGATCCTGTAGCGATCGCAGCTTGTCGTGCGTGTCTTCGTCTACAGTGATCTCGATCTTGTAACGACGCGGGCTGAGCGGAACGATCGGCTTCGGCACTGTTGCCGGCTGCGCTGACGATGGAGCGATTGCAGCGCCGACGACCTCGGAGTCCGGCCGATTACTCGAGCAACTGACGGACTCGCGGTCTGTCGAAGTGCACCGATCGCTCGCACTGCCGACCTGCTCGCAATCCATCGAAGTCGCGCCGGCCGACACCGCCGGCCCATTGTTCGCCGCGCCCCCTGCGCGAGGCCCGGGCATCGCACGAACACGCGACGCCACATCGGCTCGCGGCGCCAGCTCGGCAACCAGCCGCTCGACTTCGCGCGAGCTCTTGTGCCTGGCGCGCTCGAGCACTCGCACGTGGTTCTCGGCGGTCAGATGCCTCGCCAGCAGATGGATCGCGCTGAGATGCACTTCGCCGCGTGCGACCAGATCCAGCACGACCGGAAAGCGGCGCGCCGTGCGCGCAGCCCAGATCCGCTTGGCCGTTACCTGCTCCGACATGTGGAAGCGCTCCATGCAGAAGCTGAACATGGAGGAGCAGGTATGCCCGGCCCAGAGCTTGCGCTCATCGATCTCGGCGATCGCGACGAGTAACGCCGCCGTCGTACGACGGTCGCGGGCGACGAGGCACTCGAAGTGATCGAGCAGTTCCTTTTCGGAGAGCTTTGCAATGCTGTCGAAGGATGTCGTCATGACGACCCTTGTAACACGGGTTTTTCAGTGGTCGTTCTCCGCAAGGACGCGACGCCTACAGACTTGCGCCTCTCGCGACAAGGCGCGAAGTCCGAGCGGCGCAACGCGCGAAGCCGCGAAAAAAGCAGAGCGCCCCGTTTCGCTTCGCTATACGCGACGTGAAGCGGCGAAAAATCGGCGTCAAGCGAAATCGACGTCGCGACGACGCTTCCATAACAAAAATAGCATAGCCGGCCGGGATCCGCGCCCGACGCCGCGCTCGTGCGACCGACGGAACCCGACGCCGCGCGCGTGCGTCCGACGGAACCCGACGCCGCGCGCGGGCGTCCGACGCCGCGCGTGTATGATCCGACGAAAGCGTTCGGACCCGGCAGCATCGCCAACATTCCCCGGGGAATGTTCGTGCAGCACGGACGTCGCCGCGCTGGCGTGCGGCGCATCGCAACAACAAGCCCATCGCCGGTAGTGGCATCGACACCAGCCGGTCGACGCGAGCCGGGATCTAGCCGCGCGAATCAGGCTCGTCCGTCGCCATGACGACTCGAGAGCATTTCTCTCACAACGAACACCCTGCTGGACGTCTCTTTACCGCGCAACAATACGCTTGGCGGAGTAACAGCTTCATCGACGCTGCTTCACTCCCGCTCCGTCCCCTTCACCTGAAACCGCACGACACCGTACGTCTGCGCACCATCCGCGAGCACCAGCTCGTGCTGCCCGCGCACCGGTTCCCACATCAGCGGCGTCGCGGCGTGGCCGAGCTCGCGGCCGTCGAGTCGCCAGACCGTCTGCGCGGTTGCCGAGCGTGCCACGAGCGGAATGCGCTGGCGCTCTTTCGGAATGTCCGGATCGATCGCGAAGCGGCTGCCGTCGGCCGGCGCGGCGATGCGCGGCCAGTCGTCGAGGGGCTCGGCCGCGATATCTTGCGCGACATCGGTCGCGACATCGGGCTGCGTACCGGCGCGGTAATGCTCGCTGCGCGCGGGCTCGGCGTCGCGAGCGAACGCAGTCCATGCGTCGACGATTCCGTTGGGCATCGCCGGCGCGGCGCTCGCGACGTCGGCGTGCAGATAGCCCATCACGTCGTTCCAGACCGGTGCGGCGCCGGTGGTGCCGCTGACGTCGTGCATCGGCTCGCCCGAAAAATTGCCGACCCACACACCGACGGTGTAGCGGCTCGAAAAGCCGATGCACCAGTTGTCACGCATGTCCTTGCTCGTGCCGGTTTTCACGGCGCTCCAGAAGCGCGTCGCGAGCGGGTTTTCCAGATGGAACGTCGTCGCGCGGCTCTCGCGGTCGGCGAGGATGTCGCCGACGAGCCACGCCGTCTGCTCGTCGAACACCGCTCGCGACTCGCGCGCGTTTTCCGGACGCAGAGTGAGCGGGCTCCAACTGCCGCGGTTGGCGAGTGCCCGATACGCGCCGACGAGCTCCCACAGGCTGACGTCCGCCGAACCGAGCGCGAGCGACGGGCCGTACCAGCTTCCGCCCTGCGTGACGCCGTCGAATCCGAGCTGCCGAAGCGTTGCGACGAATGAGTCTTCGCCCGCGAGCATCAGCATCCGCACCGCCGGAATGTTGAGCGACGCGGCCAGCGCGGTGCGCACCGACACCAGCCCGCGGAAGTTCCCGTCGTAGTTGGCCGGACGATACAGGCTGCCGTCGACGGGAACTTCGAGCGGCTCGTCCTCGAGCAGCGTCGCCGGAGTGACGAGCCCGCGCCCGAGCGCGAGCGCATAGAGGAACGGCTTCAGTGAAGATCCCGCCTGCCGTTTCGCGCGGACGCCGTCGACGTCGGACGCGCGCGAAAGCCCGCGGACAGATCCGACATAAGCCAGCACCTGTCCGCTCGCATTGTCGACGACCAGCACCGCGCCGTCGCCTGCCGACCGGTCCTGGAGATCGCTGAGGCGGCGATGCAGCGACTCGACGGCGAGCGCCTGCACGCGCGCATCGATCGACGACTCTACGTCGCGGCATGCCGGTGCGCCGGCGACGAGGCGTCTCGCAGCATGCGGTGCGAGGTTCGTGCGCGGGCCCTGCGAGTCGGGCGTGCTCGCAACGCGCCGCACGGCTTCTTCGACGGCCGCCGGATCGGCATCGAAGCGTGCTGCCACGCGCCGCGCGCGCGGAAGCAGCTCGGCCGCCGCGGCGTTGGGCGCGCGGATCGACGCGGCCAGCGCACTGCTTTCCTGCGAAGTGAGGCCATGCGGTGCCTTCGCGAAGATCGCGTAGGCCGCAGCGCGAACGCCTTCGACCTCGCCGCGCACCGGCACGAGGTTGAGGTAGGCCTCGAGGATCTCGTCCTTGGTCCACGCGCGTTCGAGAGCCCATGCGGCGCGCATCTGTTGCCATTTTTCGATTGGACCGCGCTGGCTTCGGCCGGAGGTTTCGTCGCGCTGGCTCGCGCCGGACCTCTCATCGCGCTGGCTCTCGCCGATCCTCTCATCGCGCTGGCTCTCGCCGCGCTCTGCGCCCGTCCGCCTGCTGCCGCGTGCGAGCGAAGGGTCGAGGAGTGCCGCGAGCTGCATCGTGATCGTGCTTGCGCCGCGCCGGCTGCTGCCGTCGATCCATTGCTGTACAGCCGCCAGGATCGCTCGCCAGTCCACGCCGCCGTGTTCGGAAAACCGCCGGTCCTCCGAAAACACGACGGCGTCGACGAACGACGGCGAAACTTCCGCGAGAGCCGTCCACGCAAGCCTTCGCCGGGCGGGATCCGTTCTCGTCTCGTGCAGCACCTCGCCGCTCCGGTCGAGCACGCGCAGGTCCGACGGGCACCACGCGCCGCGCACCTGCTCGAAAGAAGGAAGCGCGCGCACCCGCGAGATGCTCCACTGGAACACGCCGGCCGCGATCAGCAGCGAAACGGCAAGCGTGCAGTAGAGAGCTCGTCGCATGCTACGGCTCGACGATGAGGTCGGTGTTCGGGGCCTCGCCGAACACTTCCGGCGCATACAGCGCCTCGACGCGCGTCGGCGGCAGGTGGAAGCTGCCGGCCTGGTTGAGGCGGATCGCATATTCGATGAACGCGTGACCGTCGGGCATCTGCTCGACGTACGCGCGCCATGATTCGTGGCTGCGCTCGACGTAGCGCGGCCACAGCACGCCGTCTTTCATCTGCTGGATCCAGTCGGACCACGAAAGCTGCGGCGGCGGCGCTGCGCGTCCGAGGCCGCTGGCAAGATGCGACGCGCCGGTCGGAAGCGGATCCTCGATGACGACCCACCACATCGGCCGCTGCGCGTCGATGTCGAGGCGAATGCCCATGCGATCGCCGCGGCTCCACTTGCCGGGCGTGCGCGCATCGATCGCACGAACCGTTTTCGTGATGCGGTATCCGGCGGCGACCGGAGCCGTACGCGCGACTGCTGCGCGCGACGTCGTCGTGATCCACGGCTTGCCGCTGCCCTGCTGCGCGACCGCCATCGTCGCCTCCGCCGGCGGCCACGGCAGCGTGACCGGCGCGGGCTCGGGCACGGACCATTCGATGGCTCGCGCCTGGTCGGCGAGCGCGACGGTGGTGCGGCCGGCGACCGGCTCGCTCTCGTAGGTTTTTTCGAACGTGCGCATCGCGAGCACGGCCCAGGCATTGGCGACCGTCGTGTCGAGCGCTCCGTCCTTGCGGCGCGCGACGAGGCCGCGCAGGATCCGCGGCGCGTCTTCCTTCCAAAGGTTGCGCTCGGCCACGAGCAGCAGCAGGCGCGCGGCGTTCGAATCCGGACCCGCCATCATCCACCAGATCGCGTCGTCTTTTTCGGTCGTGAAGACGAGCGTCGTGCCCGACAGGTCGAGCCGCGCGCGCAGGATTCTTTCGGCGGCGCGCCGTTTGCTGTCGGCCGCCGGCAGCTGCGCTGCACCGGCGCCGACCGGCAGATGAAGAAGGATGCTCCACCAGTCGAGCACGCTCGACGTCGGCCACAGCTCGGGCTGGATCGCGATCGTCGAGAGCATCGCCGGATCGGCGGCGCCGATGCGCGCGAGCGCTTCGACGGCGGCGAGCTTGCGCAGCGAAAGATCCGGAAGCGGCAGCCACGACGGGCGAACGACGCTGCCGTTCACGTAGCCGACGAGTCCGTCCTTCATGCGCGTCAGGAGCTCTTCCGGAATCTTGCGCCCCGCTGCCGTCGCGATCGAGATCACGTATGCCGTCAGGCGGTCGTCGCCCGGCGTCTGGCCGGGGAAGTACCCGAGCAGTCCGTCACCGTCGATGTACGTGCCGAGCTCGCCCATGATCTTCTGCCACGCGTCGTCGTCTTCGCGTCCGATTGCGATCGATACGCGCTGCTCGAGGCACGAGTACCGGTAGTGCGCGAGCCAGTCCTTCAGCGGCGCGACGCCTGCAGCCAGCGATGCGGCGGCACTGACGACGATGCCGCTTCCGGCAGCGCCGGTATCGGCATCGGCGGGCGCCCGCACCGGCATCGAGATCGAACCGTCGAGCTGCGCGAGCGTGGACTGCACGACGCGCACCGGCTCACGCGGAATGATCCGCTGGCGGATCGTGAGCAGGTCTTCGGCGGCCGGCGCGGCCGATGCGCGCATGCTGTAGACGAGCTCGCTCGCACCGGCGGGAACCTTGACCGGCCATACGAGCACGCGCGACTCGCCCGGGCCGACGGCAACTTCCTGCGCGGGAAGGTCGACCTTGCCGGCATTTCCGTTTGCTTCGGCGCTTCCGAACGCGCGCACGACGAGCGGGCTCTGGCCGGTGTTTCGCACCGTGAACTCGGCTCCGAGCTCGTCGCGCTCGCGCGCGAGCGGCGGAAGGCCCGACAGGATCGACAGCTCGCGGTTCGCGCGAATGGTCGTGCTGCCCTTGCCGAACTGGCCCGCGCCGGCCGTCGCGACCGCGACGATCCGGAACGACGTCAGCGAATCGTTGAGCGGCACTTCCACGTCGGCTTCGCCGGCCGCGTCGAGCTTGACGCGCGGCGACCAGAACAACAGCGTGTCGAACAGCTCGCGCGTCGATCCGTTGCCGCCGCCGCCGCCGGTCGGCAGTGCCTTCTTGCCGAAGTGCCGCTTGCCGATCACCTGGCCCTGCGCGGTCGATGTCTCCACCTCGCAGCTGCGGTGCGACATCATTGCATCGAGCAGGTTCCAGCTGCGGTTTTCGGAAAGCTCGAGCAGGCCTTCGTCGACGGCGGCGATCGCGACTTCGCTGCCGGCCTCGGGCGGCCTTCCTTCCGGATCGCGCACGCGCACGTGCACCCTGGCTTTTTCGCGCGTGCGGTACAGCTCGCGGTCGCTTTTCACGTCCACGGCCAGGCGATGGGTCTTCCAGTCGACGGTGAGCTCGGTCAGCCCGAGCTTGAATGCCGGCCGGCCGAGATCGAGGAGCGCAGTCGGCTGAACGTCGCCGACGCGACCTCGCACGGCGAGCACCGAGATGAAAATGTTCGGGGCCTCGTCGCCGCCGATCGCAACCTCGACGACCGGATTCTCACCGGTGAGATGGACGACCTGCGTGAGACCGACACCTTCGCGCTCGGTGGTGACGAGCGCGGTCGCTTCGCGAAACGGCATGCGGACCTGGAGCCGCGCCGTTTCTCCCGGTTCGTACGAACGCTTCTCCGGAACCAGCTCGATGCGATCGCCCGCGTGATTTTCAAAGCCCGAGCTTTCCTCGCCGACCCAGACTTCGGAGTGCGTCGTGGCGGTGTTGCCTTCGGGGTCGGTGACGATGGCTTCGAGCACGACCTGACCGTCGGCGGGAGCCTTGGCCTCGCACCGGAAGCGGCCCTGCGCGTCGCTCCGGCCTTCGCACAGCACGCCGAGGCGTCTGGTCTCCGACGTGTTGTCGTAGTCGTAGAAACCGCCGACGAGGCGTTTGCGGTGCGACAGCCAGCGGCGCGACGCGGCTTCGATACGGACCGGCGTACCTGCCGACGGCTTTCCGTCGGTCGTCAGCACGACCACCTGCGGATGCAGCGTCTCGCCGGTATCGAGCCAGTCCTCGACGCGGAGGCCGGGCACGCGCGAAGCTGCCATCAGAGTCCGCGTGGTCGCGACGTTGACGGTCTCGCCGTTCGGATCGCGGAACTCGGCTTCGACGACGAGGTCGGTCGGCCGATCGATGGCCGGCAGGTCCGCGAGCGTGACGCGGCCTGCGCCGGCAGCGTCGAGCGTCAGCTCTTTTTTGGGAAGCGATCGCGACACCGGCTCGCCGGAGCCTTCGCCGTCACAGTCTCCTTCCTCGCAGTCGTCCGATTGCGCCGCTTCTTCGATCGGGCCCGCGGCGAACGTGAAGCCTTCGTAATCGTCGGGCGCGGTAAACGCGCCGGGCACGAGCTCGCTGCGCAGCACCACCGGCAGGCCCGAAGCTGCGCCGCCCGACAGGTAGCGAACCGACAGGTCGACGTCGACCGACTTCGGCCGGGCGGGAAGCGTCGGCGGAACGATCACGTCGCCGTGCATCAGCGGCACGCGAAACTGCTCGACGCGAAACGTTCCGGATTCGACGACGGATGATCCGGCCGTGAACTGCACGGTGTAGGTGCCGAGCGTCGCGCCGGCCGGCACGGCCCACTCGCCAGCGGCCAGACCCTGATCGTCGAACGCGACTTCGATCGGATAGGACTGGCCGCTGGCGGTGTGCTCGATCGTAGCCTTGACCGATCGTGCGTCCGCCGGCGGAATCTCGAATCCCGATGCGATCGTGCGCGTGCGCAGCACGTGCTTCATGTGGACGGTTTCGCCCTGGCGATAGAGCGGCCGGTCGAACACGGTGCGCAGCGCCGGACCGCCGCCGGACCATTCGCCGCCCGAAACGTGGAAGCGCCACGCTTCGATGCCGTCGCCCCACGACGTATGCACGAAGCTCATGTCGCCGGCGGTGCGCGCGACCACGAGAAGCCCGGAATCGAGCCCGGATATCGCCGGCGACGACGTGTAGTCGTACGAGACGTCCGTCTCTTCCCCTTGCGGCTCGACGGCCGCGCCGTCGTTCCAGCAGCTCGGCAGGTCGGTCTGCTTCGGCAGCATGCGGAAACGCGCGACACCGTCGGCGCCTGTCTCCGCGGACGCGAGCTCCTTGCCGTTGCAGTCGCTGACCGTGACGCGCGCGCCGCCGACCGGGGACGCCGTGTCGAGCGTGGTCACCCATGCGATCGAGCTCTCGCGGCCGTACTTGAAGTGCACCGCAAGGTTGGTGACGAGCACGCCCGCTGCGACGTACATCGTGCGCCCGGTGCTGAGCAGCGCCGCGCCGAGCATCGGGCTTGCGAGCTCGACGATATGCAGGCCCGGCCTCTCGAGCGGGATGCCGACGACTTCGGTCTCTTTCGAAGGCAGCGGTTTCGGAAGCGTGAAGCTCGTCTTTTCGCCGGCCGTCTCGAGACGCCGCGTTTCGGGCTCCGGCGCCGCGCCGGGCGCAGTCTTCGCTGGTGCGACTTTGGGGAACTCGAAGATCGAATGGTGCCTCGAGACGGCGCCGAGCCGGCGCAGCCAGCCGAGAATGCGCGCCGGATCGTCCGCGCTCACGCGCACGTCGACGCCCGTTACCGGCGGGGTGCCGTCGGCTACCGCTGCCGCGGTAGCGCGCGTGCCCGGTACGATCTGCTCGATGTTGCGAAGCGTGACCGGAAGCGCCGGCTCGGCATTGCGCTCGACGATGCCGAACGGCGCCGCGAACTTGGCGAGCACCGGCATCGCTCCGGTCTTTGCAACGAGCGCGGGCGCCTCGAGCACGCGGCCGGCATCGTCGCGAAGGTCGCGCGGAAGCTCGACCGTGTACGCCGCGTTCTCGGAAAACGGTCCGGGAAAAATCACCGTGGTGATTTCGCCGTCGCTGTCGTCGGCGGGCTTCGGCTTCTGCTCGCTTCCGTCCGGTCCTTTCAGCCGGATCGCATCGAACGCTTCGCGCGAAATCGGCGCGGTGAAATTGAGCCGGATCGGCTTGATCGGCACGCAGCCGGCGCGCGCATTCTCGCGAGTACACGAAAGCTCGACGTCGAATCGCGAGCGCGTCTTGAACTCGAAGACCTGGGGCTTGTCGGTCGCGATGCCGCTGGTCGAGCGAATGCCGGCCGACCACTGCAGGCGCACCTTCCTGTCGTTCGGAAACGTGCGTCGCGCCCGGATCGCGAGGATCGGCGGCGACGGGCGCGACCACGACGACAAGGTTGCAAGAATGGCATCGAGATCCGCGCCTTCGACCTTGTCGGCTTCGATGCGTCCGGGAAGGCCGTCGACGTAGAATCCGATCCGGCCCTGCGCCTGCGCGAAGTCGACGTCGGCATCGAGACCGAGCAGGAAGACCTGCTGCTCGTCGATGCCTTCGTACTCGCCCGGCGTCGGCGTGATCGAAATGACGGCGGGCCCGCCGGTCGAGAACGCGAAGGCTCGTTTGCCGCCGGCCGGGCTTCCGCTCGTCGACCTGAGATCGTCACGCAGCGTGAACGTGCAGCGCACTCCGCCGGCGACGGGTTTCTCGAAGTCGTAAACCCAGTTGGTTGCATCGATCCAGCGGCTCGAGCCCTTGGCCGGACAGTCGATGACGAACGGCGGTGCGAGGTCGCGAAGATCGCCGAACGGAACCATCGGCGCTGAAAATCGCGCGGTGACCTGATGCGGTTGCTTGACGATCCCCTGCGGCGAGAACTCCTGCACCGTAACCGCGGCGGCACGCGCCGACGGTGTGAACAGAGACACGAGCAGCAGGGAGACGAAAAGGATGTGAGAAGACCGGTACGGCCGAAGGGTTTTCACGCGCGCGACAATACGCCCGATGTCGCGGAACCCGCAATGCCGTCGCAGCCCGCAATGTCGCGGAAGATGCCGCGGCCGCTAGCTCAGAACAGATACCACCACGGCTTGCCGGGCGCGCTCGGGCTTTGAATCTCGATCCCGAAACGGGCGAGCAGGGTCCCCTCCGCCATGCGGAGCCGGGTAACGGCGCGGGCGTGGTCGGTGATCGCCCGCACCTCGGATGCAAGCGCGATCGCGAGCTTCTCCTGGAAGTCGAGCACGTCCTTCGTCGTGACCGCACCGAGCTCGTAGCGGCGCGTCTGGTTGCGGACGTTCTCTTCGGCAAGCTCGCGTGACGCTTTCGATGCGGTGACGCGCTTGGCCGCCGATTCGACGTCGGCCAGTGCACGCTCCACGTCGAGAGCGACGTTCGAGATCGTCTGCTCGAGGTCGCGGGACGCCTGGCGGACCTCGATTTCGGCCTTCGCGACGTCGGCGCGGGCGCGGGCATTTCCGAACGGGATCTCGATCTCGAAGCCGACGGCGTAGTCGTGGAAATCGTCTCCCCACAGGTCGAACGCATCGCCGTATCCGCCGCCATAGATCGATCGCACCTGCTGGCGCTGGTTCTCGTCAAGGATCGGTTCGCCCGTCTCCGTGTCGCGCAGCACCTGGGCATCGCCGGACAGTCCGAGGAATCCGTAGTGGCCGACGAGGCTGAGATCCCAGAGCCGCTGGTTGTGCTCGTTCTTCTCCTGGATGCGACGGCGGCCGAGCGCGTATGTCGCTGCACGGATCTCCGCGCGGCACTCGGCGGCGGTTCGAAGACTCGACTGCCGGTCGAGCTCGATCGGCGTCACGACGTGTTCTTCGACGGGGACGACCGGCTCGGGCGCCTTGCCGGCCGCGGCGCCGAGCATGACCTTGTACTGCAGGTCATGAGCAGCAACCGTCAGTGCGTTCTCGATGACGATCGAACGTTCGAGGCGTGCGGCTGCATCGGCTTCGGCTTCCTTGACTGCCACCGGCGCAAGCAGCCCGACGTCGACCTTGGCCTGGGCTTCGCGCACGAGCTCACGCGCGAGCGCAATCGATCGCCGGCTGACCTCGAGCTCGGCCGCTGCCTGCTCGTACGTCCAGTACACGTCGATGATGTCGGAGACGAAACGCGAAAGATTCGCTTCGAACTGCGCCAGCGACTCCTCGGCATCCGACCTCGCGACGAGCACGGCGGTGGTCTCGTTGCTGGCCCAGAAATTTCTGAGCAGCGGCTGCCGGAACGAAAGCGTGAGCCGCTCGTCGTAACGCGGATTGAGACCGTAGAACGGGGAATTGGTGTGGACGGCCTGGTTGTTCCAGGTCAGGTCCATGAAGCCTCCGCTTCGGAACAGCTTCGAGAGCGACGCGCCCGAGCGAATCGCCCGTTCGTTGAAGACCGGACTGGTTCCCGACGTGAGCGAGCTGGCCGACGGTGCGCGGATGTCGCTGCCGACGACGTTCGCGTGCACTTTCGGATCGAACGGCTCGGTCGCGCCGAACGGCTCCCACGCGTCGCGATTCGGGATCTCTCCCTGCGCGCGGATTCCGGGATTGTTCGCGACCGCGAAACGCACGGCTTCGGTAAGGCTGAGGCGCCTCGGCTCGCCCTGCGTGCGGCTGATCTCTCCGAGCATGCGCTCGACGATCCGGGCGGCGGTCGCATCGGCGCCTGCCATGCCGTTGGTCGGATGGTGGACCTCGGGCGATGGAGCAGCGAGCGCGTCTTTTGCCGGACGCGAGTGCATCAGCCCGGGCGCCGGTATCGCGACCGGCGCTCGTCCGGAAGCTTCCTTTTTTTCGCGCTGCGTTCCGGCCGTATCGTCGGCGGGATCCTGCGCACGAGCCTGCACGGCCGCGAGCACGATGGTCACGGCCAGCAGGGCGAACAGCCGCTTGTGCGAGCGCGGCGAGCGGCCGTCGCCTCGTCGAAGGCTCGATCCGGACAAACGGCAGCAATTCCGCGATAGCCGGAACAGGCGCTGGTGAAAAAATCCGTGTGTCATCAGTGCGCGGTCGGGAGCGTCCGGATCATCGGAACCTTTGCCGGACCGTGCGGACCTGCACAGCACGCAGCGGCTCGTATTGGAGCGGCGGAACTCAACGAAAGCGCACCTTTTTCGCAGCATGAGCAGGTGTCAAGTCGCGGCGGCGGTTTGTTGACATCCGGAGGGGGCGGGAATATCCGACGTCGGGAGATCCGAGGCCGCCGAGGCGTACGTCTCTGCGGACGAAGCTCACGGCCTCTTTCCCCCGCTCGAACCCATGCTGAAGAAGTACCTGCTCGCGCCGGGACCGACTCCGGTTCCTCCCGAGGTGTTGCTCGCGATGGCATCGCCGGTCGTGCTGCACCGTACGCCCGGGTTCAGCGAGTTGTTCCGGCGCGTGTCGGATGCGTCCGCGCGGCTGTTCGGTACCGACGGACCGGTGCTGACGCTCTCGTCGAGCGGAACCGGCGCAATGGAAGCCGCGGTCACGAACACGCTTTCGCCGGGCGACCGCGTGGTTGTCGTCAGCGGCGGAAAATTCGGCGAGCGCTGGGGGGAGATCTCGCGCACGTACGGTCTCGAGGTCGACGAGATCGACGTCGAGTGGGGAACGCCGGTCGATCCCGGCCTGGTCGCGGACGCGCTGCGGCGGAGCCCCGGGACGCGCGCGGTGATGATCCAGCACAGCGAAACATCGACGACCGCGCTGCACCCTGTCGAGGAGATCGCAAAGCTTACGCGCGGCACCGATACGCTGCTGATCGTAGACGGGATCACGTCGGTCGGCGTGCTCGACTGCCCGATGGACCGTACCGGCATCGACGTGCTCGTGACCGGCTCGCAGAAGGCGCTGATGCTTCCGCCCGGCCTTGCGCTGATCGCGCTCAGCGAGAAAGCGTGGAAGGCAAACGCGAAGGCAAAGCTGCCGCGCTACTACTTCGATCTCGCCAAGGCCCGCAAGAGCCTCGACGAAAACACCAGCGCGTACACGCCGGCAGTGACGCTGCTGTACGGACTCGACGCCGTCTACCGGATGGTCGAGACCAACGGCGGATGGCCCGCGGTCTATCGCCGACATCGGATTCTTTCCGAAGCCGCGCGGCGCGGAATCGAGACGATGGGGCTTCGCCTGCTCGCACCGGCCGCGCCGAGCCCGGCCGTGACGGGAGTGTGGGTTCCCGACGGAATCGACGGCGGCGCGATCACCAGATACGTGCGCGACGTCCTCGGCGTCACGATCGCGGGCGGACAGGGAAAGCTCAAGGGGAAGATCCTGCGGCTTGCCCACATCGGTTACGCTGACACGTTCGACGTGGTGGTCGGACTGTCGGCAATGGAAATGGCACTGCGGCACTTTGGAAGGGACGTTCCGCTCGGTCGCGGACCGGGCGCAGCCCAGGAAGTGCTGCTCGAAATGTATGCTTGAAGCATCGGGACAGGTTTTTCACCTGTCCACGCAACTCATGAACGAGAAAGAGAGAGGCTGACGTGGCGCGAATTCTGGTTTCCGACAAGCTCGACAAGCAGGGTCTCGAAATTCTTCAGGCGGCTCCTGGACTCGAGGTGGACAACAACCCCGGTCTTCCGCCCGATGAGCTGAAGAAGATCATCGGCAAGTACGAAGGCCTCGTGATCCGCAGCGGCACCAAGGTGACCGCCGATCTGCTCGAGGCCGCAACGTCGCTGAAGATCGTCGGCCGCGCCGGCATCGGCGTCGACAACGTCGACGTCGAAGCGGCCAGCAAGCGCGGCGTGATCGTCGCGAACACGCCCGGCGGCAACAACGTGACCACCGGCGAGCACGCGATCTCGATGATGCTCGCGTGCGCCCGCGACATTCCGCAGGCCAACGCGACGCTGCGCGCGGGGCAGTGGAAGCGCAACGATTTCATGGGCATCGAAGTCACCGGCAAGACGATCGGCGTGATCGGGCTCGGCAACATCGGTGCGATCGTCGCCGATCGCGCCAAGGGCCTGAAGATGAACGTGATCGGCTACGATCCGTTCGTCAATGCCGATGCGGCTGCACGCGCCGGCATCGAGCTCGTGTCGCTCGACGAGATGTACGCTCGCGCCGACTTCATCTCCGTCCACACGCCTCTGACGGCCGATACGCGCGGACTGATCGGTGAAGCCGCCATCGCGAAGATGAAAAAGGGCGTGCGCATCATCAACTGCGCGCGCGGCGGGATCATCGACGAGGCCGCGCTGCTCGCCGCCCTCAACGCCGGGCACGTCGGCGGCGCGGCGCTCGACGTGTTCGCGACCGAGCCTCCGACCAAGGACGATCCGCTCGTCACGCATCCGAAGGTGGTCGCGACGCCGCATCTCGGCGCGTCGACCGGCGAAGCCCAGCTCAACGTTGCGATCGCGGTAGCCGAGCAGATCCGCGACTTCTTCGCCGACGGCACGATCCGCAACGCGATCAACGTTCCGTCGCTGTCGGCCGAGGCCGCCGGTGCGATCGCACCGTACGTCTCGCTCGGCGAGAAGATCGGCTGCCTGCACGCCCAGCTCGCCGGCTGCGCGCCGAACGAGATCGTCATCTCGTACAACGGCGAAGTGGCCGACCTCGACGTGCGCCCGGTCAATGCGGCGGTGCTCAAGGGGCTGCTGTCGTCGGTGCTCGACGTGCCGCTGAACGCCGTCAATGCGCCGTTTCTGGCCAAGGACCGCGGCGTCAAGATCACCGAGGTCAAGAACCGCGACTCCAAGGCCTTCAGTAACTCGGTGTCGGTCACGTTCAAGCGCGGCGACCAGTCGCGCCGCATCGAAGGCGCCGTGTTCGGCGGCAAGATCGTGCGCCTCGTGCGCTTCGACGATTTCTTTCTCGAGGCAGTACCGGAAGGCAACATCCTCATCCTTCACAACCGCGACGTTCCGGGCGTGGTCGGCCGGCTCGGTACGTTCCTTGCCGAGCACAACGTGAACATCGCCGGCCTTTCGCTCGGACGCTCGGGGCCTGGCGGAGAGGCGGTGGCGTTCTACCATGTGGATTCGCCGCTGAACGCCGGCCAGCTCGACAAGCTGCGCAGCCTTCAGGACGTGACCTCCGCGCAGATGGTCAAGCTGTGAGAATCGGCGGGTGAAGAATTCGGCAAAGACAGTGGTCGTCGTCGGCCTGCAGTGGGGTGACGAAGGCAAAGGCAAGATCGTCGACCTGCTCTCGGGCCAGGCCGACGTCGTCGTGCGCTATCAGGGCGGCAACAATGCCGGTCATACGCTCGTCGTCGACGGCGTGCAGACCGTGCTGCACCTGGTTCCGTCGGGCGCGCTGCATGCGAACACGACCTGCGTGATCGGCGGCGGCGTGGTCGTCGATCCGACCGTGCTGCTCAAGGAAATCGACGCGCTGAGGAAGCGCGGCTTCCTCGCCGGCGAGCGCTCGCTCTTGATCAGCCAGGAAGCGCACGTGATCCTTCCGCATCACAAGGCGATCGACCAGGCGCGCGAGCGCAAGCGCGGCACCGGCATGATCGGCACCACCGGTCGCGGCATCGGTCCTGCGTACGAAGACAAGTCGGCGCGCATCGGCGTGCGCATGGCCGACCTGGTGTGCCCGGAGCACTTCACGCGCGTCTTGCGCGCGGTGCTCGAGGACAAGAACGATTATCTTCATGCGGTGCTGTCGCAGGAGCGCCTCGATTTCGACGGCATGATCGACGAGCTCGTCGAATGCGGCCGCAAGCTCGCGCCGATGGTCACCGATACGTCCGCGTTCCTCGACGCGGCGATCCGCTCGGGCAAGAACGTGCTGTTCGAAGGCGCACAGGGAGTGCTGCTCGACGTCGACCACGGCACGTATCCGTTCGTCACGTCGTCCAACACCGGATCGGGAGGGGTTCCGAACGGTGCGGGCGTCTCCCCGAAGCTCGTCAACCGTGTGATCGGGATTTCCAAGGCGTACACAACGCGCGTCGGAAGCGGGCCGTTTCCGACCGAGCTCGCCGATGCGCTCGGAGAGCGCCTGCGAGTCGAAGGCGGCGAATTCGGAGCCACGACCGGCCGGCCGCGACGCTGCGGATGGTTCGATGCGATGGTCGTTCGCAAAGGCGTCAGGCTGTCGGGAGTCGACGCCATCGCGCTGACCAAGCTCGACGTGCTGACCGGCATCGACACGCTGCGGCTGTGCACCGGATACACCCTGGACGGCAAGCCGACGGATGCGATTCCGCCGCTCGCCGATGACTTCGAGCGCGTGCGTCCGGTCTACGAAGACATGCCGGGCTGGACCGAGTCGATCACCGAGGCGCGTTCGCTCGACGATCTACCGCTCGCTGCGCGCAACTACGTGAGGCGTCTCGAAGAGCTGATCGGAGTTCCGGTCGGGATCCTTTCGACCGGGCCCGGCCGCGACCAGACGATGATGCTGTCGGAGCCGTTCGACTTCGCCGGCTGAGCCTGGAGCCGGCATGAACCCGTTCGACATCGACGAGTGCCTTCGTTTCGGCTGGGACGCCGTCGGACGGCGGCCGGCTTATCTCGTCGGCGTCACGGTACTGGTCGGCGTGCTCTCGTTCGTGCCGCAGAGCATGCTGCGCGGGCTCGTCTCCGCGAATCCGGCGATCGCGCTGCTGGCCGAAATGGTCATCTTCGCGGCTTCGATCCTGCTCGCCGTCGGTACCAACGCTTTCTATCTGAAGGCGCACGACGACCTTGCGACGTCGCGCATGAGCGATCTGTGGCATCCCCAGGCGTTCGGCCCATTCCTGCGCGTCGTGCTGCTGTTCGTTGCGATCTCGATCCCGTTCCTGATCGCGGTTGCGGTCCTCGCAGGCATCGCCGGCGCGATCTGGGAGAACCACTCGTCGATTGCGGTGTTCCTCATCTTCACCGCGTTCTCGGCGTTCTGCGCCATGCTGGTGTTCATGACGCGCTTCATGTTCGCTCCGCTGCTGGTCGTGGACCGCACGATCGGTGCCGTCGATGCGATGAAGGAAAGCGCACGGCTGGTCGACGGCAGGATGGGAAAGTTTGCGCTCCTCGTCCTCGTGGTCGGGATGCTCAACATTCTCGGACTGCTTTTCTTTGTGGTCGGGATTCTGGTGACGGCGCCGATGTCGCGGCTGGCGTGGACACACGCCTATCGGCTTGCGACTGCCCCCGAACAGACTGCAGCGTGAGCTAGCGCGCGTCGGCGACTGTCACGGGCGCAAACAATTCGTCGGCGAACAGGTCGAGCCCGAAGGTTGTCGGCGGCAACGGATCGGAGCCGGACGCGGTTCCGCGCTGCCGGTAGACCCGCGGCTCCGGATCGGGATCGGCGAACCATTCGACCTGGCGCGAGCGGAGATTCGCGATCCAGTAGTTCTCGACGCCTGCTGCAGCATAGATTCGCGATTTGGTAAGGCGATCCTGCGCGAGCGTGCTGTCGGCGACTTCGACGGCAAGCATGCAGACGTCGGGATGCTCGGATTGCCACTCGTCATCCCTGATCGGAACGACGGCAATATCGGGTTCGGGTACGGAAAACGCACCGGCGATCACGGGAAGCTGCGACCGGACGATCGCGCGACCGTCGAGCAGCTTCGCGAGCCTCGTCGAGATTCTCCACGTTGTTGCCGCGTGTCGAGGGTTCTGCGGCGACTTCGCTACGATCAGACCGTCGAGCAGCTCAACAGGCTCGTCGGAATCGAGGAGACCGTCCTCGACGAGCTGGAAGTACTGTTTCGACGAGTATCCTGCCGCGCGGTTCATCGTCGATTCCACTTCGCGACCGTAGCAAACCGCGGTGGCTGCCGGAAGCCCCGTCGATGATGGCGCTGTATGATGGCGCTGTAATGTAGCGGCGTCGTATTCTGACCGCTCCAGGCTCTCCAGCTCAGTACCCCGCGGGTACGCCGCCTTTCCTCGGATCGCTCGTCGCATGAAGCACGCGTGCGCCTGTTGCCGGTGACTGCTCGACAGCCTGCACCGATGCCTTGGCGGGCATCGGAATGATCTTGTGACCGGCGCGCTCGAGCGCGCGCCGGGTATCGTCGGGAATTCCCGGCTCGAGCATCAGCACGTCGGGAAGCCACTGGTGATGAATGCGCGGCGCGGAGACGGCGGCATCGGTGGACAGCCCGAAGTCGACGACGCCGAGCAGCGTCTCGAGTGTGGCCGTGATGATCAGCGGTCCTCCGGACGCGCCGGCGACCAGCCGCACTCGCTTTCCGTCGAGGACGATGACCGGCGTCATGCTCGACAGCGGGCGCTTTCCGGGTGCGATCGCGTTGGCTTTGGTGCCGACGAGTCCGAACGCGTTCGGTTTGCCCGGCTGCACCGAGAAATCGTCCATCGTGTTGTTCAGCACGATGTCGCGGCCGGGCACCGAGATGCCGGCGCCGAAGCCGGTGTTCACGCTGGTCGTCAGCGCGGCGGCGCTGCCGTCGGCATCAATGACCGAGATGTGCGACGTGCCGGCGTCGTTGGCCGCGCCGGTGCCCGGAGCGATCTGCGACGATGGCAACGCGTGCTTCCAGTCGAGCCGCGCGCGGATCTCCGCGGCGTGCGCCGGTCCGAGCAGACGTTTCATCGGTACGTCGGTGAAATCCGGATCGCCGTAGAACGTCGCGCGATCGGCGAAGACCGATTTGAGCGTTTCGGCGAGTAGGTGTGCCCACGTCGGGCTCTGCGGCTGGATGCTTGCAAGGTCCCATGCCGCGAGCACGCCGAGCGCCTCGTCGAGCACCGCGCCGCCGGAGCTCGGCGGCGGCATCGAGACGATCTCGCGTCCGCGATAACGCATGGTCAGCGGCGCGCGCTCGATGGCGCGGTAGTTGCGCAGGTCGGTGGCGTCGAGAGGGGACGCCGCTTGCCGAATGTCCGGCGCAGCCGGTCGCAACGAGTCCGGGCCCGCTGCCCGCCCATTGTCCGCTGAAGCGGCCGGCGAACCGGGCTGCGAAGCCGTTCGCGCATTGTCCGGCACCGCCGGCGTCGGGATGCCGCGTCCGTGCCACAGCGAAACCGTGCGCACGATGTCGGCGGCGATCTCTCCTTCGTAGAAATCCTTCACGCCGACCTTCACGACGCGCTCGAGCGTCGCCGCCAGGTCCGGGCGGCGCAGGATCTCGCCTTCGCGTTTCGGAGAGCCGTCTTCATGCAGGAACACGCTCGCAAGGCCGGCGTCCGCAGCGATGCGGGCGCGTCCTGCGGCGATCATCGATGCGAGGTGCGCTTCGATCGCGAAGCCGTCGCGCGCGATCCGGATTGCCGGCGCAGCGACGTCGGCAAGCTTCAGCCGGCCGTAGCGCTCGAGTGCGAGCTCGAATCCGCGCAGTTCTCCGGGGACGCCTGCGGCAAGCGGCCCGGTCTTGCTGGCTTCGCTGTCGACGGTGCCGTCGGCGCGCACGAACATCGTTTCGGTCGCACCGCGCGGAGCCGTCTCGCGGAAATCGATCGTCCGGGCACGCGAGCGCCGCGCATCCCACAGCACCAGGAAACCGCCGCCGCCGATTCCGGACGATGACGGATTGACGACGCCGGTCGCGAGAGCCGCGGCCACCGCCGCATCGACCGCGTTGCCGCCGCGCTCGAGCATCTCGACGCCGGCCGCGGATGCGAGCCTGTGCTCGGCAGCGACGGCGCCGTGCGCCGCTTCGATCGATGCCGCCCGCGCCCCGACCGCAGCGCCGCCGAGGATTGTGACAACGATAGCGCCGGCGGCAGCACAACGAACAGCGCCGAGGCGCGCTGCGGGAAGGATCGACCTGCGATGGCGCATGGCGGTTGCCTACGGCGTGGGGTCGACTGTTGCAACGGTCTGCAGGAAATCGGGGACAGACACTGATTTTCGGAAATCGGTGTCTGTCCCCGATTTTCCGTCAGGCGTTCGCTTGCAACGCTGGCAGTCGGCGCGTATGCGCCGGTTCACGTCGATGCATCCCGAGCCTGCAGAGAAACAGTTCTATCTGAAGGACTTTCGCCACCGCGCGATCCTCTTTCACGTCGAGGATGCGCGCCAGTTCGAGCGCCACGCGTCGGACATGCTTCTCGAGCTCAAGGAAAACCCGACGCTGGTGATCCTGGTCGCGCGACGGTTTCCGCGGAAGCGGCGGCTCAGGCCGCTGAGGCTTGCGCGCCGCGATTTCGAGAAGAGCCCGACCACGCTCGTTCCGTTGTCGGAACGTCTCATGGACGACTGCCGGGTCGACGTGTACCTGCCGCGCGGTCTCGCCGGCGCTCGCGCGCTGGCGTATTCGCGCCAGCTCGCGGTCCGGCTCGGCGTAAGCAAGGTGGTCATCGTCGACGAGCGCGGCGGGCTCGATGCCGGCTCCGGCACACGCTCGTTCGTGCACGCCGCTGCGCTCGCGCGAGTCGTCCGTGCCGAAGAAGACTGCGGCGACTGGGGACTGTCCGAGCTCCAGCAGTTGCTGGCTGCGGTGCGCTCGGGCATCGAGGCGGTCAACCTCACCACGGCCGAAGGCGTCGAGGCCGAGCTGTTCACGTACCAGGGCACCGGCACGCTGGTCACGGCCGAGGAGTACTGCACCGTCGACCGTCTCGGCGTCGAGCATTTCCAGGAAGCCGAACGGCTGCTCGCACGCGGCGAGCGCGAAGGCTTCCTGCTTCCGCGCAGCGAGGAGCAGAAGCACCGGTTGCTGCTCGCCGGCTACGGCGCATGGTTCGGCGGCACGAGGCTTGCCGGGGTCTGCGGCCTCGAGACCGAAGCCTATTCACGCCGGCGCATCGGCGAAGTGGTCGGCCTCTACACGATCACCAGGTTTCAGGGCGAGGGCGTCGGCGACCGGATGCTCGATCATCTGATCGACGTGGCCAAGGAAGCCGGCCTGCGCGCGCTGTTCGCCTGCACGTCGAACCAGCGGGCGGCGTCGTTCTTCGAACGCTGCGGATTCGAGCGCGTGAGCGCCGACAAGGTTCCCAGCGTGAAATGGGTCGGCCGGCGCGCCGACGCATTGCCGATGGTGCTGTGGCTCGAACTGTGAACAGATCCGGTCCCGGCGGCAGCGCGCCGGACAAGACAGAGGAGTCTTCGTGGCACGGTATTTGAGAATGCTTGGAATCGCGCTCTGTGTGCTCGGCATCGCCGGTTCGATCTGGTGCACGTTCGGCGTCGTCGGCGACGATACCTATTACGACGCGGCCAGGGCGCTCGAGAAGTACCCGGGCAACGTGCTCTACACGACGGAGTTCAAGATGGCCGAGCCGCGTCACATGCTGCTTCTGGCCGGCGCATGGTCATCCGCACCGGCGGGACTGATACTCGGCAGCATCTGTCTCGGTATCTCGGCGGCGCTTCGCCTGCTGCAGTCCGAGCGACGACCGTAAGCCGACCAGCGAGGATGCGCACCGGGGCGCGTTGACCTCCGTGAGTCCGGCTGGCACGGTGGCGCAATGCCGTCGGCAAAATCGCTTGTTTCTACCGGGATTTCTGCGGTTTTTCTGCTGGCGGGCGCAACCGTCGCGCTTGCGGACGACACCGGGCCGACGTTCACGTTCGGGTCGTCGGTATCGTTTGACGTCGACATCAATCAGCCTCGAAAACAGAACACGGACGAGAACAGGAAGACATACGCAGACGGCGAGTCGGAGGAGTCGTTCAACATCGACCTCGTACAGATCGGCGTGAGCGGAACCCGCAGCATCGTCAGCTACGGAGCCAAATTCGATTTCGGCGACTGGTCCGAGGTCGTCGACAACGACATCGGCGACGAGGCTGCGCTTCAGGAGATGTACCTGGCCGTCGATGCGGGCTTTGCGGTGTTCTCGGCAGGACGCATACCGACGCCGATCGGCTATGAAGTCGTCGAGCCGTGGGCCGACCCCAACATCAGCCGCTCGCGTGCGTGGTTCTACCAGCCGGTCAGTCATGACGGCGCTGCCATTGCCGGAGTAGCCGGTCCGGTGAGCATGATGGCGGCGGTCGTCAACGGCTTTCACACCAGCGACAACGATCAGAACAATCCCGACGACGAATACGGCGTGATCGCGTCGATCGGCTCACGAATCCCGGGCGCAGACCTGCGGCTGAGCGCAATCTACAGCGATGAGAAAGACTCGGTCCGCAAGGTCGAGCTGAACGGCCTGATCTCCGGAAGCCGCGACCACTGGCGCTACGGGCTCGAAGGCACGTGGTTCGACGGCGACGGTCACTCTCACAACGCTTCGCGTGCGCCGCTCGATGCGACGGTCGGCGACGTAACCGGCTACGGCGGGGCGACATTCGGACACTGGAGCGGCGACATGCGCCTTTCCTGGACCGATCAGAAAGGCACGAACAAGAATTTCGAACGGCGCAATCACGAGAACATCGTCAGCTTCACGCTGACCGGCGGCTACGAGATCGTCGATGGCGTGGTGCTGCGCGCCGAATATCGCGTCGACAGCTCGAGCGACCGGATCTTCGACGATCACAATTCGTACACCGACAAAGTCACCGGTCCGTATGGCCAGACCGACCTGATCAACGTCGTCAACGTGCAGCTGATGTGGACCCCCGCGACCGGGCAGAACTGAGCAGTGCGTTGAACCTGAAACCGGCGATTTTCATCTCCGCCTGAAAACGCGTTCAGCTGTTCTCCGGCCGGCTTGCGGAGTCACGGAACGACTCCAGCGCGTAGTCGCGCAGCGGGCTATTTCTCGATGACGATGCGCAAATGGGTCGGCAGTGCCTCGACGCTGAGCACAGCGTAGCCCTCGGCTTCGGCGGCCGCGGGTAGATCTCGCTCCGAGCGCGGATCGTCGACGAGCACCTCGATCTGATCGCCCGGAGCGACAATCTCGAGCACGCTCTTCGCCTTGGCCCAGTTGACCGGGCAGCGCAGTCCTCGCGCATCGACGCTTCGGATGGGGTCCATTGTGCGCGACTGTCATCGCGTCGCGCAGGAGAGTCAAAATGTGACGCGCGATGGAAAGCCTGAACGGCGGCTCAAATCCTCAGCTTTTGCAGGACGTTTCAACGAGATGCACGCTTGCTAACGGTCGCTTCGGACGGTTAGGAATGATGCGGGGAGTCGCGTCCTGACAGGCCGGCTCCAGAAGTATTCCCGCGCGAACGCCAGCCGGAAAAAGTGAGGAGAGCCTTCCCATGCTTACCAGTACCCGTTTCTTCGTCTCGATGACGCTCGCCGCCGGCCTCGCGGCGGCATCCCTTCCGTCACCGGCCTCCGCCTTTACGACCGTCGAGCAGAAGTGCCGCACTTCGGTTTCGAAGTCCGGCGACAAGTACGCCAAGACTGCGCTCAAGGCGATGACCACGTGCCACAAGAAACGCGATGCCGATGCGTCCCTCAGCGGCACCGACTGCAACGACATCGACATGGCCGATTCCGCGAACAAGGTTCCCGCGGCGCAAACCAAGTTCGAGTCGACCGTCAATTCCAAGTGCGTCGGTGTAACTCCGGCCGCCGTGTCGTACGAGAATTGTCCGGCTCCGTGCAACGTCCTGGTTCCGGCCATCGCGACTTTCTCCGACGTCGTCGACTGTCTCTCGTGCCTGACCGACAACAACAGTGAGTCTTTCAGCGAGACCGCGAACGGCAGCCCGAGCTCTCCGCCGCTCACCGATCCCGAAGCCGCGTGCCATTCCGCGATCGTCAAGAGCGGAAGCAAGTTCTACAACAAAATTCTCAAGGCGATCACCAAGTGCCAGTCCAACGCCGAGAAGGACGGTGCCACCGGCATCACCACCTGCGCGAACGCGGGCTTCGAGACGACTGACCTTTACGATTCGTGCTTCTGGCCGGTCTACGACACGTGCACGGACGTCGAGCTGCCGAACGCGACGCTCGGCGCGT
This sequence comes from Candidatus Limnocylindrales bacterium, assembly GCA_035571835.1. NCBI lineage: Bacteria > Bacillati > Chloroflexota > Candidatus Limnocylindria > Candidatus Limnocylindrales > Candidatus Limnocylindrales bacterium. The sequence goes on from DATNBU010000024.1 coordinate 100,252, forward strand.
GCGCCGATCACCTGACGGACTTCGATCTCGCCCAGTGCGTGTGCGATGCCGCCAAGTCGTCCGCGCAGGAGCTCGGTCCGGAGTTCTTCGATCTGACCGGCGTCGTCACGACCACTACGACGACGACCACCAGCACCACGTCCACGACCTCGACGACCAACACGACGATCCCGGGCCTGCAGGATCCGAAGTGTCCGGATTTCGGCGAGCTGACCCTCTACTCGCGCGACAGTCTGGACCCATGCACGAGCAACACCGACTGTACGTTCCCGCGGACGTGCAACACGTCGATCGGCTATTGCACGACGGTTGCCGACCTCGACAGCGGCTGGACCGGCAACGCGCACAACTCCGACATCAACGACGGCGTGGTGACGCGGGCGACGCTCGTCTGTCCGGGTCCTGCCCCGGCGTGCGGGGAATGCACGATCGGAGGTATCGATCCATCGACGGACAATTGCCGCTGCTCGAACAATTCGCGGACGGTCTGTGACGATCCGTTCGCGCCCTCGGCGAGCCAATGCCCGGCGTGCGTCGGCGGATCCGGCGTCAACGGCAACACGTGCGCGAGCAACACGGACTGTAATTTCCCGTCATGCGCCGGCCGCTGTTCGGGTAATGTCGCCTATACCTGTGCGACGAACGCGGATTGCCATACTCCGATTACCCCGGCGAACTACGGCAATTGCTCGACATCGACCGCGCCGAACTTCAAGAAGAAGTGCGGAAACGGGACGTTCTGCGACAGCAACGCCGACTGCATCGGCACGTGCTCCGGGCACGCGGGCTGCGAGTGCTTCTTCGGCGCTCCGTTCCCGCTCAACTCGGCCGGCACGGCGGTGTGCGTCGTCAACCGCTTCGCCAATGACATCAGCGGTACGGCCAACGTCGACCTCGGCTCGGGCGACATCACGGCCAATCTGCGCACGCGCATCTATCTCGGCATCACGCAGGCCAAGCCGTGTCCGGTCTGCGGCGGCAAGTGCAGCCAGAGCCCGACCAAGGTGTGCGCGAACAACACGGACTGCGTGACGCCGTCGCCAGGCGGTACGTGCGGCTCCTACGACCCCGTCGCGGGCGACGGCCTCCGGGGCGGTACGTGCAGCGGCGGCATCAACGGCGGGCTGTCGTGCGATGCGACCGCGACCAACGCGACGTTCCCGGCAAGGACCAGTGGCGGCGTGGCGCAGCTTCCCGGCGGAGGCTCCTACAGCCTCGACTGCATGCCGAGCGATGGAGCCAACGTCTCGGGAACGGGCCTCGTCATCGACCTCGAGCAGACGACGGGCACGTCGACCTTGCCGTCGACTCTGGACTGCGACGCTGCTGGCCCCGGGACTGATCTGTGCCCGTGCATGCAGTGCTCCAAGGACAAGACCAGGGGCTGCTCAACGGACGCCCAGTGCACCACGCAGGGCCGCTTCTGTTCGAACTACAACGATCCGGTCACGTTCAACTGCACGACGAACAGCGACTGCACGCTCGTCAATACGGGAACCTGCACGCTGCTGAGCGGGACGAAGTGCTCGAATGCGGCCACCCGAAGCTGCTCGACCAACGCCGACTGCGGCATGCAGCCGGGCGGGACATGCACGCTCTCGACGTGCTCGTCGCCGGGCCTCGGAGACATCCCGCAGCCGAACAAGTGCACGAGCGGCCTGTGCGAGGACATCGGTGACGGCTTCAACGGCCGATGCACCGTCGGTCCGGACCAGGGCTACTGCGACGGCCTGCTGCGCATCGACGGCACGGGCATGAACGCATGCGCTTCGAACTTCGATTGCACGAACGGGGATCACTGCACGCTGTCGCAGCGCAGGCTGTGCTTCCTCGATCCGATCGTCGCGGTTGGCGATCCTGATCCGAGCTTCCCGATTGCGGGCTCGACCTTCTGTGTACCGCCGACCGAGTACCCGGCGATCAATACGGTGGCCGGACTGCCGGGACCGGGCCGCGTGATCAGCCAGGGCGGCGCGAAAACGTTCTGCCACAACAACCACGGCGTCCAGTACACGCCGGGCGGCTCGCCGCCCTGTCCATAAAGACCTCGGTCATCGGCCGAACGTCGCGACGCCCCGCTGTGACTCGTCACAGCGGGGCGTCGTCATTTGGAGCTCTGAACGAGGGTTACCACCAGATAAGGCCACGACGGGCCTTCGTCGCACTGCGTCGAGACCTCGCGACGCCCGCAACGCCGAGTAATCTCTTGCTTACGCACCCTTTCGTTGGTTAGGAGTATGTTACGCGGCCGGCTTCCGGGGACGATACTGCGACCGCTGCCCGCCATTGTTTTCCAGAACCAGGGAGGAGTCTTTTCATGTCCTACATGACACGTTTTTTTGTCGCCGCGTCGCTGACGCTGGGGCTCGCCGCCGCGGGTCTTCCGTCGCCGGCCTCGGCCGCCTTCACCGATGCCCAGCTCGGGTGCCGCAAAGAGATCGGGAAGTCCGGCACCAAGTACGTAAAGACGGCGATCAAATCGATGACCAAGTGCCACAAGTCGCAGGACAAGGACGGCGGCGCGGTCAACTGCAACAACATCGCGGCGACCGATCCGGACAACAAGGTCCCCGCCGCCGCCGACAAGATCGAAGCGAAGGTCGTCGACAAGTGCACCGGCATCAATCCCACCGACGTGCTCTATGACGGCTGCCCGATCCCGTGCCACGGCGCGGTACCGACGGTCACGACTTTCGCGAACGTCGTCGACTGCATCGTGTGCCTGTCCAACAGCGACACGCAGAGCTACAGTGACGAGGCCAACGGCAGCCCGACGGTACCGCTGACCAACGAGGCCGATCTCGACTGCCATTCGTCGATCGTCAAGAACAGCAGCAAGCTCTACAACTCGGCCGTCAAGAACGCCACGAAATGCCAGGCGAGCTACGACGAGCTCAACGATATCTCGACGTGCACGGGCAGCGGGTTCGCGGCGCTGACCAGCGACGCGTACGACAAGTGCCACGAAGCGGTCCAGGGCGACTGCTCTGCGGCGACGCTGCCTGGCACGACTCTCGATGCGTGCGGCGGCTCGGCGACCGCGTCGGCGCTGGCGACGTGTGTCTGCACGGCGGCGCTGAACGATGCGCAGACCAACGCGCAGCAGATCGTCGACCTGTCGGGACCGGTCGCCACAACGACGACGACGACGACCACCACCACCTCGACGACGCTGATTGTCGGCGATGTCCAGTGTCCGGACCTCGGCGAGCTGACCCTGTACTCGCGCGACAGCCTGGATTCGTGCACGAGCAACAGCGACTGTACCGCTCCGCGCACGTGCAACACCGCGATCGGATACTGCACGACCGTGGCGGATCTCGACAGCGGCTGGACCGGCAACGCGCACAACTCCGACATCAACGATGGCGTAGTGACGCGCGCTTATCTGTACTGTCCGGGTCCCGCGCCGGCTTGCGGCGAATGCGATGTGCTCGGGATCGACCCGTCGCCGGGCAACTGCCGCTGTGAAAACAACTCGCGGACGGTCTGCGACAACCCGTTCGCATCGTCGGCCAGCGAATGCCCCGCGTGTGTCGGCGGCTCGGGCGTCGCCGGTAACACGTGCACGAGCAACACCGACTGCAATTTCCCGACGTGCAGCGGTCGCTGTTCGGGCAACGTCGCAGCTACTTGTGCGACGAACGCGGACTGCCATATTCCGGTCACGCCGGCGAACTACGGCAATTGCTCGACGTCGACGCCGCCGAACTTCAAGAAGAAGTGCGGAAACGGAACGTTCTGCGACAGCAATGCCGACTGCGTCGGCACCTGTACCGGCCAGGCGGGTTGCGAGTGCTTCTTCGGCGCTCCGTTCCCGCTCAATTCGGCTGGCACCGCGGTGTGCGTCGTCAACCGCTTCGCCAATAACATCAGCGGTACCGCCAACATCGATCTCGGCGCGGGCGACATCACGGCCAACCTGCGCACGCGCATCTACCTCGGCATCACGCAGGCCAAGCCGTGTCCGGTCTGCGGCGGCAAGTGCAGCCAGAGCCCGACCAAAGCGTGCGCGAACAACGCGGATTGCGCGACGCCTTCACCGGGCGGCACGTGTGGCTCGTACGACCCCGTCGCGGGCGACGGCCTCCGCGGCGGTACGTGCAGCGGCGGTATCAACGGCGGGCTGTCGTGCGATGCGACAGCGACCAACGCAACATTCCCGGCACGAAGCAGCGGCGGCGTGGCGCAGCTTCCAGGTGGAGGCTCCTACAGCCTTGACTGCCAGCCGAGTGACGGGGCGAACGTCTCGGGAACGGGCCTCGTCATCGATCTCGAGCAGACGACCGGAATGACGAGCTTGCCGGCAACCCTCGACTGCGATGGTGCCGGTGCCGGGACCGATCTGTGCCCGTGCATGCAGTGCTCGAAGGACAAGACGAGGGGGTGCTCGTCCGATTCGCAGTGCGCCGCGCAGGGCCTGTTCTGTTCAGCGTTCAACGATCCGGTCACGTACAACTGCGCGAGCAACGACGACTGTACGCTCGTCGATACGGGGACCTGCACGCTGCTGAGCGGGACGAAGTGCTCGAACGCGGCCACCCGAAGCTGCTCGACCAACGCCGACTGCGGCATGCAATTCGGTGGGGAGTGCACGGTTTCAACGTGCTCGTCGCCGGGCATCGGAGACATCCCGCAGCCGAACAAGTGCACCGGCGGCCTCTGCGAGGACAGCGGCGACGGCTTCAACGGAAGATGCACGGTCGGACCGGACCAGGGTTACTGCGACGGCCTGCTGCGCATCGACGGAACGGGCATGAACGCGTGCGCTTCGAACTTCGATTGCACGAACGGAGACAAGTGCACGCTGTCGCAGCGCAGGCTGTGCTTCCTCGACCCGATCGTCGCGGTCGGCGATCCTGATCCGAATTTCCCGATCGCGGGCTCGACCTTCTGCGTACCGCCGGTGGAGTACCCGGCGATCAATACGGTGGCCGGCTTGCCGGGGCCGGGCCGCGTGATCAGCCAGGGCAGCGCGAGAACGTTCTGCCACAACGACCACAACGTGGAGTACACGCCGGGCGGTTCGCCGGCCTGTCCGTAGACGATCGGCTCGCAACGGCGAGTCGGGCGCCGGTTCGGCGCCCGATGCAAAAAAGGGGATCGGTGCAATGCACCGATCCCCTTTTGTCAGGCGCCGCCGGAGGCTCTCGTTCCCTCAGAGGCAACTCAACGTCGATCCGGCAGCGGGCGGTATCATGCGATCGAGCTGGCAACTGCAAGGTGCGGTGCCGCCAATGTCTCCGTCATCCTCGCACAGGTTGTGCGTGAAGGTCGCGTTCGCATAGACGGCATTGATCGGTATCGAGTCTTCGCCTCCCTCGATCACTACGTTATCCGTCAGCCGGAAATACGTGGTATCGGTGTTGTTGATACCTGCGTACGTGTAACCCCTTATCATGTTCTTCTGAATCAACGGTCCGGTCGCCGAACTCCTTCCGACGATGTGGATGCCGATGCTGCCGCCATCAATCCGGTTGTTTTCGATGACGTCGCTCGAATCGAGCAAGACCATATCGATCCCCGTCCCACCGGCAGGCGACTGGATGACATTGCGCTGGTAGGCCTTGCCGTTGTTGCCGCCGTTGGCCCAGAGAATGCCGGTTGTGGCGTTGACAATTTTCATTTCCCTTACGGTGCCGCAATTCTTGACACCCGCGGAAAAAGTTCCAGTTCCATTGACGATATCGTTCACGGTGTCATTGACCGTACCTTGTACGATGCTGGTGACCCCCGAACCATCTTCACACTGCACAGCGGGTCCGCATCCGGCCGATCGAATGCACGTAATCGTATAGCCGTTGGTATCGAGATTTTTCCCATTGGTCATCGTGATGCAGGCATCGGCGTTGGTCGAGGAGATCGCCCCGTTCAATTTCCAGTCGCCTGATCCACCGTAAGATCCGCAGCTGGTGATGAGGCCGACGGCCATCGCGGACGATGCGGAACCGCCGATCAGGCCGACCATCGCAAAAAAAGCGGCGAGCATCATGCTGGAGCGTTCATTCTTCATTGAGAAAATCCTCCTCCCGGGTTTGGTTCTGGAATTTGCCGGAATCTTGTCTTTCACAGGTGCGTACATGGCGTGCTCCTTCCTCACAGCAGTGGGTAGAGGATGGGCGGATCATCCGTTTCGCACTGATCGGCGCATGCGCACATCAGGTGGCTGTAGGCTGCCAAGTCGAGCGAATGGCATCCCGTAGCGGTCGGTGTTGCGTCGCGATACAGAAGGTTGTTCTTGAACTCGGCGTACGCCGAGGTGGTGTGGTCCGTGGTGTGCAGTGGGTTCGTGCTCGACTCGCGCACGACGTTGTTCGTCAATTGCGATTTGCCGAGTCCGCTGTTCACCACGCCTCCGATGACCAGCCCTTGAGTTCCACCGCGTAGATAGTTGTTGGTGACCGTGGATGAGTTGCGGTTCGCCATCCATACGTCGGCCGCCGTAGTGACGGCGGTGATGACACTGTTCTTCAGTGCGGCGAGGGGATATCCATTCGAATTGCTCACTCCAACATCCGGTCCATCCATTCGAACCGCGTCGATCGTTGCGCAGTTGATGATCCCATTGGCGAACGCACCGCGAATGCCGCCTTTGTTTACGCCGGACGAGCTGTCTTTGATCGTGACCCCGCTGACATTGGCACATGTGATCGCAGTGCCGCCGCTCAACGAATTCATGATCGTGTGTCCGTTGAGGTCGATCGTTACGCCCGCAGCGGCTATGTTGAGGCAAGTTCCGGATGTGGCTGCGAGGTCATAGTTGGCGGATAACGTCGTATTGGTGGTGATGTTCGACGGACATGCCGTCGTCGATGCGTATTCGGGGAACTCGTAAGCGATGTCGGTCGTCGTATCGCAGATGGAGCTGCCGTAGACACAATCGTCATCGTCACAATAGGTGTGACCATCTCCGCTCGGGCTACCCGCAACATCGATGCAATACGCCGGATCCGGGGCCGCGTCGCCAGGATTCTGTTCGCGGAGATAGTTGCTCCGAAAATCAACTAGGTCCGTATCGCTGTGGATCTGGTAGTATTTCCCGTCATTGATCACATTTCGTTCGATCCGGGCTGACCGAAGATCGCTCGTATCAGCCATTCCGGTGATGTAAATGCCGCCATTGGTCGCGCGAATATTATTAAATGAGATGGCCGATGAGCCTTTTGCGAGATCGCCGTAAAACCCGAACGTATCGGCATTGATGTATGTGTTGGTGAGAGACTGAAGCGGATTACCGGTGTTATACACGCCGTATCCGGCCCGCCCGTCGATAACCACGCCCTCGATGGTCGAGCAGTTTGCAATTCCGTAGACGCTCGTCCCCGAGATCGTCCCTTTCGTCGTCCCGGTGTCTTGAATCGTTATGCCCGTGTTAGCACAGTAGATTGCGGCAGTGCCGGCGCCGGTACCGGTTCGGCTGATATTGTGGCCTTTGAGATCGATGACGCCGGTCCCCGACACGTTAAAGCAAATTCCGCCCGATCCGAGATCATAGTCGGTCGTCAGCTCGAACAGTCCGAAATAAGGCGAGGCCGACAGGTCGATGCTCGACCCAGGACACGACGTTGCGTGTGCGTTGAATGAAGAGAAGAAAATTACAGCTGCGACTTCGATGACGATCCATCGCGGCAGCCATTTCTGGTTTTGCATGCGTACCCCTCCTGATTGACGTTGTTCATCGCCGAATTGCGAGTGCTCCGTGTATGCGGGGCCGGTTGGCACGAGGTCAATGCAAAGCGACGTGGGAATTATGTTGGCGTATCTAAAGAGCGTGATCGGAAATTCATTCACGCAAGCGCGCGTGTAGCTACGCACGTATTACGGATGTCATGTAGAGGCTGCGTGCGCGTCGTAGCTACGCGCGAGTTGAGAACGAGACGCAGCATCGCGCACTTGCGTGCAGCACCGTTGGCGTATCGATGTTCGCCGGCGTGGCACTGCCAGACGCCGAACCGCACAACGCACCGACTGGTGAACGACGCAGGAGGCGTTGTGACGGGAGCCGGCATGCCCGACGAAAAAAACGAATCCGAGTCGTTTCGGAACTGAAAAGGCCTCAAGGCAGGCGGGGGCTTCTGTGCCGCAGCGTACTTTGCGACTTCGAGCCACGGCCCAAATTTCGTTCTCGTATCAATCAGTCCGCGTTTCTATAGCGCTCTGGCAACAATGGTGTCAGTAGCAAGAAGGCGGGCGACGAGGAGCGTCACCCTCCGCACCTGCGCTTTTTTACCCTTGACCCAGCGTGGCTGGCCCTGTCTACAACGCAGCGGGCCACGACCACGCCCGCCGCCCTGTTCTCGGCCTGTAGTCTTACCAACCCGGAGGGGACCTGTATGAAGCCTCGCTCGAACGTATCCGCATTCCTTCTCAGTACATTCGGCGTCTCCATCGCGATGGCGATGACCGCTTTTCCGGCCTTCGCGATCACCAACGACCAGCAGGGCTGTGTGAACGCGATCAACAAGGCCGGCGCCAAGGTCGCGGCCACGCAGGGCAAAGACAACGCCGCGTGCGTCAAGGCGGCGGGTTCCGGGAATCTGGAAATGCAGACCACCGACCAGTGCGTGATGGCCGACAACAAGGGCAAGGTCGCGGGCGCAGAAACGAAGACGACCGACGCCGAGTCGTCGAAGTGCAGTCCGCCGCTGCCGGCGATCGCGTTCACCGGTGCCGCAACGGCAAACACGGCAGCGATCAGCGAAGAGGTTGCACTGCTGAGCGCGATCTACGGATCCACGGTCCACACCGCGATGCTGACCGATCATGACGGCGCCGCGTGCCAGGCCGCCGTGACGAAGTCGTACGAGAAGCTCGGATCGACGCGGCTCAAGGCGTTCAACGGGTGCAAGAAGGACTTTCTCAAGTCGAACCCGGGGGCGACCGCGGTTCAGCTCCAGGTCTGTCTGACAACGCCGAGCTCTGCCGATCCGAAAGGCAAGGTCAGCGGCGCGACCACCAAGCTGTCGGATACCGTCACGGCGAAATGCGCCGGCGTCGCTCTGGCGACGGCATTTCCGGGCTGCTCTGCCCAGGCCGGCTCGGCCGCGACCCTGTCCGCATGCGTGGCGCGTAACGTCGAGTGCCGCATGTGCCTGATGACCAACGCCATGGACAACCTTTCGACTCCCTGCGACCAGTTCGACGACGGCGTCGTGAACCAGACGTGCCGCCAGTGCGGCAACGGCCTCGCCGAAGCGCCCGAGCCTTGCGACACGGCCGGCGACTCCGCATCCTGCGATTCCGACTGCACGACCATTTCTTGCGGCGACGCGCATACCAACCTTGCAGCCGGCGAAGCGTGCGACGCCGGCACTGAAACCGCCGCCTGCGATGACGACTGCTCGCTGCCTTCGTGCGGCGACGGCAACCTGAACACTGCTGCCGGCGAAGTCTGCGACGACGGCAACGCCACCAACGGCGACGGCTGCGACAACAACTGCACCGTCTCGGCCTGCGGCAACGGGATTGCGGCCGGCAGCGAAGCCTGCGACGACGGCAATACCGTCAATACCGACGCGTGCCTCAATACCTGCGTGGTCGCGACCTGCGGCGACGGCGTCCGCTGCAACGGTGCCGGATGCGTCAGCGGCCCGTCCGGCGGGGCGGAATCCTGCGACGACGGCAACGGCCTGAACACCGACAACTGCCTCACCAACTGCGCGGCAGCGACCTGCGGTGACGGCAACCTCTGCAGCTCGCCGGGCTGCACGACCGGTCCGACCGGCGGCCTCGAGCAGTGCGACAACGACGGTTCCAACAGCAACGTCACGCCCAATGCGTGCCGCACCAACTGCAAGCTCCCGACCTGCGGCGACGGCGTGACCGACGCGGGCGAAGGCTGCGACGACGCGAACGCGGTCAACACCGATCACTGTCTGAATACCTGCGTGGTTGCGACCTGCGGCGACGGCGTCCGGTGCAACGGCGCGGGTTGCGTGAGCGGCCCGTCCGGAGGCGCAGAGGCCTGTGACGATGCCAACGGTTCGAATACCGACAGCTGCCTGACCAACTGTGCCGCGGCGACCTGCGGCGACGGCAATCTCTGCAGCACGCCGGGCTGCACGACCGGTCCGACCGGCGGCGTCGAGCAGTGCGACAACGACGGCTCCAACAGCAACGTCACGCCCAACGCGTGCCGCACCAACTGCAAGCTCGCGAGCTGCGGCGACGGAGTCACCGACGCCGGTGAAGGCTGCGACGACGGCAATGCTGTCAACACCGACCATTGTCTGAACAGCTGCGTGGTCGCCACGTGCGGCGACGGCGTCAAGTGCAACGGCGCCGGCTGCGTCAGCGGCCCGAGCGGCGGCGCGGAGGCCTGCGACGACGGCAACGGCCTGAACACCGACAACTGCCTTACGACCTGCGCATCGGCGGCCTGCGGCGACGGATTCCTGTGCAGTGCCCCTGGGTGCACGACCGGTCCGAGCGGCGGCGTCGAGCAGTGCGACAACGACGGCTCCAACAGCAACGTCACGCCGAACGCCTGCCGCACCACGTGCCGCACTGCTTTCTGTGGCGACAACGTCACGGACGCCGGCGAGACCTGCGACAGCGGCGGCGTGAACACCGTGTCGTGCGACTCCAACTGCACGTCCGTCGCGTGCGGCGACGGCTTCATCAACTCCGCGGCAGGCGAAACCTGCGACGGCGGAGGCGAAACCCTGACGTGCGATGCCAACTGCACGGCCAGGGTCTGCGGCGACGGCACGATCAACACGACCGCCGGCGAAATCTGCGACGACGGCAACACCGCCAGCGGCGACGGCTGCTCGTCGACGTGCCAGAGCGGTGCGGGTTCGGGCGAATCCGATCCTGGATGCCCCAATCTCGGCGAGCTGGTGCTGTACTCGCACGACAGCCTCGACGCGTGCACGAGCAACGCGGACTGCACGGTCCCTCGCACGTGCAACACGTCGATCGGCTACTGCACGACGGTTGCCGACCTCGACAGCGGCTGGACCGGCAACGCGCACAACTCCGACATCAACGATGGAGTCGCGACACGCGCGTACCTCGTTTGTGAAGGACCGCCGTCGCCCGGCTGCGGCCAATGCGAAGTGGCGGGAATCGATCCGTCGACGGACAACTGCCGCTGCTCGAACAATTCGCGAACGGTGTGTGACGAACCATTCGCGTCTGCGGTGAGCGAATGCCCGGCGTGCGTCGGCGGCTCGGGAGTCAACGGCAACACGTGCACGAGTAATACCGACTGCAATTTCCCGACATGCGCCGGCCGCTGCTCGGGTAACTCGGCCTTTACCTGTACGACGAACGCGGACTGCCATACTCCGGTCACTCCGACGAACGTCGGCAACTGCTCGACGTCGACGGCGCCGAACTTCAAGAAGAAGTGCGGAAACGGAACGTTCTGCGACACCAACGCCGACTGTATCGGCACGTGCTCGGGCCAGGCGAGCTGCGAGTGCTTCTTCGGCGCTCCGTTCCCGCTCAACTCGGCCGGCACGGCGGTGTGCGTCGTCAACCGCTTCGCCAACGATATCAGCGGTACGGCCAACGTCGATCTCGGCTCGGGCGACATCACGGCCAACCTGCGCACGCGCATCTACCTCGGCATCACGCAGGCCAAGCCGTGTCCGGTCTGCGGCGGCAAGTGCAGCATTCTGACGACCAAGACGTGCGCGAACAATTCGGACTGCCTTGCGGGGCAAGGCACGTGCGGCTCGTACGACCCCGTCGCCAGCGACGGGCTCCGTGGCGGCACGTGCAGCGGCGGCATCAACACCGGCCTGTCGTGCGATGCGACGGCGACCAACGCGACGTTCCCGGCACGAAGCAGCGGAGGCGTAGCGCAGCTTCCGGGTGGAGGCTCCTACAGCCTCGACTGCATGCCGAGCGACGGAGCCAACGTCTCGGGAACGGGTCTCGTCATCGATCTGGAGCAGACGACGGGCACGTCGACCTTGCCGTCGACTCTGGACTGCGACGCTGCCGGTCCCGGGACCGACCTGTGCCCGTGCCTGCAGTGTTCGAAGGACAAGACGAGAGGCTGCTCATCGGACGCCCAGTGCGCCACGCAGGGCCGGTTCTGTTCCGCCTTCAACGACCCGACCACGTTCAACTGCACGACGAACAGCGACTGCACGCTCGTCAACACGGGCACCTGCACGCTGCTGAGCAACACGAAGTGCTCGAACGCGTCCACGCTGAGCTGCACGACCAACGCCCAATGCGGGATGCAGCCGGGCGGGACATGCACGCTCTCGACATGTTCGTCGCCGGGCATCGGTGACATCCCGCAACCGAACAAGTGCACGAGCGGACTCTGTGAGGACATCGGCGACGGGTTCAACGGCCGATGCACGGTCGGACCGGACCAGGGCTACTGCGACGGCCTGCTGCGCATCGACGGGACGGGCATGAACGCGTGCGCTTCGAACTTCGATTGCACGAACGGGGATCACTGCACGCTGTCGCAGCGCAGGCTGTGCTTCCTCGATCCGATCGTCGCGGTCGGCGATCCTGATCCGAGCTTCCCGATTGCGGGCTCGACCTTCTGTGTACCGCCGACCGAGTTCCCGGCGATCAATACGGTGGCCGGACTGCCGGGACCGGGCCGCGTGATCAGCCAGGGCGGCGCGACCACGTTCTGCACGACGGACCACAACGTCCAGTACACGCCGGGCGGCATCCCGGCCTGCCCGTAAGTCGCTGCCAGGCGGCTGAAGCGAAAACGCCCCGCTGTGATTTCACAGCGGGGCGTTTTGCTTTTGGATCCGCGGCCCTTCGTTTGTGCAGCACCGGTTTGATGGTTGCCGGTATTGTGGTTTTTGCCACAACGAGGAAGCACGCCGCCATGATCGCCGTGCTGTGGATAACTGTCCGGCGTCGCCTGCAAACACCTGTTCGTCGCCGCGAACTCCATGCTCCGACGGCCGAAGCTTCGGCAGCATATGCACGTTCCGGGATATCAGCGCTCGGCGCGTGAACGTCGTAACGTCGCGCCGACATGCGGCCATGTCATTGACCGTCCGGCGCCGCTTTCGATACGCGTGGTGCATCCCGATCCGCTCTGGAGTGCGCCGATGAAAACCAAGCTTTCGAAGATTCTCTACGACAAGGGCTGGACCGAAATGGAGCTTTCGCGGCGCACGGGTCTCGCGCAGAGTTACATCAACCGGGTCAAGAACGCGCGCGTCGTGCCGACGGTCCGCACCGCGCTCAAGATCTGCCGTGCGCTCAACGTCGCCGTCGAGGACGCGTTCGTCTACGAGGACAAGCCGTACGGTGTCACGCATTCCGTGTATTTTCCGAGCTCCCACGCCCTGGTCGCCGAGGACTGACGCGGGCGGGCGGCAATTCGGCCGCGGCCCGGACTCGGTGGTTTCTCCGGGGCCGGATTCGGGGCAATTCGGCCGCGGGCCGGATTTGAGATAGACGACCGGTGATGGAGCCCGGGCTGCTGAGGCCGCTTTCGATCGGACCGGTCGTCACGCGCACCAACCTCATCCTTTCACCGATGTCGGGAGTGACCGACTGCGCGTTCCGCACCACCGTGCTCGAGGCCAGCGGTCGGGATGCCGTCGGCCTGCTCGTCAGCGAATTCGTCGCGGCGGAAGGCCTTTCGCGCGACAACGCCAAGACCATCGCGATGCTCCGCTACCAGGAAGTCGAGCGGCCGTTCTCGATCCAGATCTTCGGCGCCGACGTCGACCGCATGGTGCGTGCCGCCGAGATGGTCGAGGAGATCGGCGCCGACATCGTCGACATCAACTGCGGTTGCCCGGCGCCGAAGGTCGTTCGTCGCGGAGGCGGCGCCCAGCTGATGCGCACACCCGACGTGCTGCGCGACATCCTCGTCGCGGTGCGTGCCGCGGTCTCCATCCCGGTAACGGTCAAGATCCGCGCCGGCTGGGACGATGCCAGCCGCAACGCCGTCGAAGTCGCACGCATGGTCGAAGGCGAAGGCGCGGCGATGCTGGCGGTGCACGGGCGCACCCGGCTCCAGCTCTACAGCGGCGAATCCGACTGGAACCTGATCGGCGAGGTCGCGAGCCGGCTCTCGATCCCGGTGATCGGTAGCGGTGACGTCATCGATGCCGAAGGCGCGCTCGAGCGGCTGCGCGGCGGTTACGCCGACGGTGTGATGATCGGCCGCGGCGCGATCTCCAACCCGTGGATCTTCGGACAGACGCTCGCGCTCGCGAATGGATACGAGGTCCGCGACCCGTCCACGCTCGAGCGCATCGCGATCCTCGAACACTTTGCCGGCTCGCTTGCCGAAACCAAGGACCTGCGGGCCTATCTCGGTCGCCTGCGCGGGCTTGCGTGTCACATGGCCAAGGGTCTTCCGGGCGGCGCGGCCACAAGGCGCGTGCTCGGCAAGGCGACGCTTCCCGCCGACATCCTGCGCATCGTGCGCGAGTTCCTGCTCGAAGGCCGCCGCTTCGAAGAGCTCGTCGAAGACGACGCCCGCCTCCCGGTGATGCCGACTGCTGACGCCGACGGCGATGCGATCGCCGAAGTCGCCTGACAAAACGGAGTCTGCGGATGCAGTCGAGCTTCGAGGTCTTCGTCAGCAAGGAATCCTTCAAGTTCAATGCGGCGCATTTCATCGCGTATCCGGGTTTCCGCGAGCGCCTGCACGGGCACAACTACCGCGTGTCGGTGCGGATGGAAGGTCCGGTCGGCGACGACGGCTACGTCGTCGATTTCGGCGACATCAAGCGCGCGACCCGCGAAGTCTGTGCGACGCTGAATGAGCGCGTGATCGTCCCGATGCTGTCGGACGTGCTGAAGATCGAAGTCGACGCCACGGAAGTCCGCATGACCTGCGAGGACGGCATGCGCTTTTCGTTTCCGCTCGGCGACTGCGTGCTGCTCGACATCCGGCATTCGTCGGCCGAAGAGCTTGCGGCGTTTCTCGGCGAGCGTCTGAAGTCCGAGCTTCCGATCCTCGCGCGCCGCGGCGTGCGCGTCCTCGAAGTCGGCGTGGCCGAAGCTCCGGGTCAGGAAGCCCGCTTCCGGATCGAGCTGTGATCCGTCGCGGCGCGGCCGCAGCATTGGTGTGCGCGCTGCTCGCGGGCGGCTGTGCAGGTCCACTGCCCGAAGAAGGCAGCGCCGATGCGCGGCTGTATTCCGACCGATGCGGCACCTGCCACCGCGCGTATCAGCCGAAGACGCTGACTCCGGCGATGTGGCGCGTGCAGGTCGAGCGCATGGACAAGAAATTTCTCGAGGCGAGGGTGCCGCCGCCGACAGCTGCCGAGCGCGACCGCATTCTCGCGTATCTTACGCGCAACGCGGGCGGCTGACGGTCACGCCTTCGCTGCCAACGGCTTCGCGGCGGACGGCTTTGCGGCGAGCGCGCGCTTGCGGATCTTTTCGATCTCGCCGCGACCCTTGATTACGTCGCTCGTCATGATTTCGCGGCCGCCGGCCGTCACCAGGATGTCATCCTCGATGCGGATGCCGACGCCGCGGAACTTCTCGTCGACCAGCAGGTCGCTGCGCACGTAGAGACCGGGCTCGACGGTCAGCACCATGCCTTCCTCGAGCACGCGCGAGCTTCCGGACGTGCGGTAGCTGCCGGCGTCGTGCACGTCCATGCCGAGCCAGTGACTGGTGTTGTGCATGTAGAACGGCGTGTACGCGTTGCGCTCGATGCATTCGTCGACGGTACCGGTCAGCAGCCCGATCGAGATCAGACCTTCGACCAGCACGCGAAGCGCGGTGCGATGGACTTCCTCAATGGCGATGCCGGGGCGCACGGCCTCGATCGATGCCTCCTGGGCCGCAAGCGCGATGTCGTAGAGCTCCGCCTGGCCGGCGCTGAACGACGCGCCGACGGGGAACGTTCGCGTGATGTCGGCGCAGTAGCCGCCGTACTCTCCGGCCGCGTCGACGAGCAGCAGCTCGCCGTCGGCAAGCGCGCGGTCGTTGCTGGTGTAGTGCAGCACGGTCGCGTTGGCGCCGCCGGCACAGATGCTGCCGTACGCAGGCCCGGTGCAGCCGCCGTAGCGGAACTCGTACTCGAGAAGCGCCTGCGCCTGGTACTCGGTCTGGCCCGGACGCAACGTTTCCATCAGCCGCATGTGCGCGGCCGCACTGATGCGGCCCGCCTCGCGCATACGATCGATCTCCTCGGGCCGTTTGTGCAGGCGGAATTCGGCCAGCAGCGCCGTGGCTTCGCTGACTACGATCGGGTCGCCGCCGCGCCGCGGCCGTTCGGCGTTGGCCTCATGCACCAGCTCGAGAACGCGCTGGTTGACGTGCGGATCGCGGCTGTGTGCGTAAAAGAGCCGGTCGGCGCGCCGAAGCTGCCGGAGCAGCACTGCCCACGTCTCTTCGATCGGGAACGCATGGTCAGCGCCGTAGGTTTCGCGCGCGCCTTCGACGCCCGCGCGTTTTCCGGTCCACGTCTCGGACTTCTCGTCGCGCGCGCGTACGCACAGCGTAAAGCCGTCTTCTTCCTTGCCGTGATTCGACAGCAGCAGCGCGCAAGGCTCCTCGAAGCCGCTGAGGTAGCGCACGTTGGTGTCGGGACGATACGTGTAGTGGACGTCGTTGGCGTACACCGCCTCCGGCGTCTCGGGGAGGAACAGAACCGCGCCGTCGAGCGCGGCGCGCACTGCCGCTCGCCGCTCGGCAAACGCTTTGGGCGGCGGACCGTGAAGAGTCATTTCGAATTCTCCTGAATGGTGCTCGGCATGTGTCGACCTGCGCGCTTACTCGATGGTCGGAACGGTCTCGGCTACCGCCTGGATGCCGGGATCGAGCAGCAGCTCGAGGCGTGCTTCGCCGAGAGCCTGCGCGATACGGGCGACGGGGTCACTCTGTGCCCGCACCTGGCCGCCGAGGTCGGCAAGCTGCGCGACCAGGCTGTCCTTCTTCGGATAATACACGAGCTGGACCTTGTCCGGATCGTGAATTCCGGCGGCGTTGGCCGCCGCATGGACGGCGTCGGCGAACGTGCCGATCTCGTCGACGAGGCCGCGCTCGAAAGCCTGCTGCCCGGTCCACACCCGCCCGCCGCCGAAGCGATCGATATCCTCGGGCTTTTTCTTGCGTCCGGTGGCGACGCGCTCGAGGAAGAGGCGGTACGTGTCGTTGATCTGGTCGCGCACGAGCGCGAGCTCTTCGGCATCCATCGGCTTGTCGAGATCGAAGAGCCGCGAATAACGACCGCGCGACAGGGATTCGGTGTGCACGCCGACGCGCTCGAGCAGGCCGCTGACATCCGGCTTGAAAAACACGACACCGATCGAGCCGGTAAGCGTTCCGGGTGCAGCCACGATGCGGTTGGCTGCCGACGCAAGGTAGTAGCCGCCGGAAGCCGCCACGTCGCCGAGAGATGCGATGACGGGCTTTTTCTTTGCCGCATCGCGAATCGCGAGCCAGATCTCGTCGGATGCCGCCGGCGAGCCGCCGGGGCTCGCCACGCGCAGCACGATCGCGGAGATATCGTTGTCGCGCGCAGCTTCAGCGAGCGCTTCGCTGACGGTCCGCGAGCCGGCGCTTCCGCCGCCCGGCCGGCTCTTCCCGGTCGTGATCGCACCAACCGCGTGCACGACGGCAATCGACGGGCCGTCGCCGATTCCGAGCGAGGCCGGTGTGACGCGCGTGTAGATCTCTTCCTTGACTGTTTCGGGCGGAGTGCCGCTGCCGAGCTCGGACAGCACTTCCGACGGTGCGCGCACGGCGTTGGCGATGCCGGCATCGACGAGCTGCTGGGGCTTGGTAATCCCGCGGTTGATCGCCTTGTCGAGCTCGGCCGGAACCAGGTTGCGTGCGCTTGCGAGCGTGCGCACGAGCTGGGCGTGCACGTCGTCGAGGATCGATTCGAGCATCTCGCGGTGGGCGGGCGTCATCGACTCGCGCGAAAGCTCGTCGCCCGCGCTCTTGTATTCGCGGATCTGCTCGACCTGCATGCGGACGTCGACTTTGGGCCACACACCGCCGAGAAATACCGCCTGGGCCTGCATGCCGGTCAGCATCGGCGCCGAAGCCGGCGCGACGTACACGGCGTCGGCGGCCGACGCGATGAAGATCTCCTTGCTGGCCGGGGACAGCTCGACTTCGAGCTCGGCGATGACCCTTTTGCCGGCCGCCTTGACCAGCGACAGTGCGCTGCGGATTTCCTCGGCCTGCGCCCAGCCGGCATCGAGCGCACCGATGCGCACGATCACGCCGGCGATGCGGCCGTCATGGCGCACCTTGCGCATCGCTTCGTCGAAGATCGCGATCGAATGCCCGCGGTCGATCAGGCGCGAAAGGAAATTTCCCGGTGGGGATTCCGAAAACGAACCTGCGACATCGACGACGAGATAACTGCCGGAAGCGATCGTCGGCCCCCGCATCCACAGCCACAGCGCCACGGCGAGGACCGCAAAGCTGGCCAAACGAACGAACAATCGGAAACGTGCGAACATCGAAGCGCTTCGTGCAGCTTGGCATTTTGACCGGATAGCGCAACGGTCCGCGCGCGATGCATCCTGCAAAAAAACTCGTGATCGAGCTCGGGGGCGTGGAGGATGCGCCACGGACGTTCGCACGTGATCAGCTCGCTGCGCTTCGCTCGGCCGACGACGGTTGCGCACGCGTCCGGGTATGGCGACGTGACGAAGCCGGCATTCTGCTCGGCCGCTTCCATCGCGCCGATGCGGCCGCGTGTGCGGCGGGTTTAGTCTCGCGCCGTTTGTCGGGCGGTCGCATCGTGCCGGTCGGACCGGGTACTGCGTGCGTGACGCTCGTCGTGCCGGTCGTCGACTGGCTCGATCCGACCAGCGCGTCGCTTCGGCCCGACCAGATCCTGAACCGTGCGCTGCGTCCGCTGCTTTCGATGCTGCGCGACCGCGGCGTCGATGCGTTCTATGGCGGGCGTGATCTGATCACCGTGAATGGGCGCACGGTCGCGCACGCATCGTTTACGGTCATGCGCGACGGCATCGGCATCATCGAGATGCACATGGCCGACCGGGCTACGTTTCGCGACCTTGCCGCTTTGCTCGACCGTTGTGATCCGGCCGGTGTGGCCGGAGTAGACCGCGACGGCTTCGCGACGGCGACGTCCGTCGCCGAGCTGCTCGGCGCGAACGCATCCGCATGGACCGACGACGGATGGGCGCAGGCATTCGCCGGATTCGCCGCCACGAGCTTCTCGTGCGAAGTCGCGACCGCGGCCGATTCGGACGCTGACGTGACGATGGCCGATGTCGACGCCGCGCACGGGTTTTTCCAGAGCCCCGGGCCTGTCGCCGTCGATCGGCGGACGGCCGCGGAGGTCGCGATGCTCGGCGTCGTCGAGTGCGCCGGAAGCCTTCGCGGTGACCGCCTGACCGCGCTCGAGATCACCGGCGATCTGATCGCGCCGTTTCACACGCTCGACGACATTGCCGCCGAATGCGAAGGCGAGCCGCTTCGGCCGGCATCCATTCGAAAGGCACTCGCGCGTGCGCTCGCGAGGCCGCGAAGCTTCGTGCTCGGGATCCGGGAGCTCGACCAGCTCGTGCTTCGTCTCGCGTCCGGCTAGTGCGAATGGCCTCCGGCTGATGCGAATCGACGGACAAGTCTGCCGCGACAATCGGCGGTGGCATCACCGTTGACTCCCGCCGATGACACTTTGGGATCATGGAGCGGACGGCTCCCTGCGTATTGCCTGATGGCGCTGTGCATGGCATTCCTCCCGCCAATCGCGAAATTGGAGCTCATCAGGATGAGCCCCATCGTCGTCAAGGATGCGGAACGCCATGAGCGAAGAGCAAGCCAGGAAAGACAACCTTCTCGATCAGATCGCCGACGTGCACGAGCACTTCATCGACCTGATGAACCAGCGTCTGCCCGAGATCGGTGAGCGCGAGCTCGAGCTCTACTTCGGCGTGCTCGGCAAGCTGGTCGCCAAGCTCGAAGAGCGTGACAAACCGCTTCGGGCCGCAGCCCAGGAAGTCTTCGCGGACGTGGCGTCGATGGTCATGACCGAGCTCGCGCGATGACCGGTGCCGAGCTCGAAGCGCACACCAGGAAAATCAACGACGAAACCTACGCGGCCTGGAACGCCCACGACCCGGATCGCGTGGCGGCGGTGTTCGCGGTGAACGCGGTGCTGCGCGAAGCGGGATCGGGCGTCGAGCACGGCGGCCGGGCAGCGATTCGCGAGCGCGCGGTGCTGCTGCTCACCGCGTTCCCCGATTTTCGGCTGGAGAAAGTCGTGCTGCTGGTCGACGGACGTCGTCATGCCGACCGGTGGATCATGACGGGCACGCACGATGGTGAGCTGTTCGGCATCCCGGCGACCGGAAAGAAGATCCAGCTCGAGGGATCGACGTTCACGACACTCGACGACGACGGGCTGGTGATCGAGGACGTGCAGTACACCGACAACGCATCACTCGCCGTGCAGCTCGGCCTCGGCTAGCCGAAACAGCCGCGTCGCACCTCGCCGTCGCCTGTCTGATTCGTATCGCTACCGTGGTTTCGGTCCCGAGCAGACGGTCATCGGTATGTTCGGCGACCCGAACGCCCGAGGAAGTCGCGTGCGCCTTCGCTACCAGGACCGTTTCACATCGGCAAGATCCGCACTGCGACGACCTCTCACGGTGCAACCTCCATCCCTCGACATTCCCCGCGGAATGTTCGCGCATCGGCGAGATTGCCGCGCCTCGCATCCATGAAGGCACGGCCGAAGTCGAGGTCCGCCTGATACTGGTTGTGCGCCGTGCAGCGCAGCTCGATATTCTCCGGCGTAGGAGGTCCGCCCATCGCGAACGGAGCTCTGTGGTGGAACTCGATGTTGCTGGACTCGCGGCAGCGACGTCCTCGGCGGTCTACGTAGCAGCAGCGTCCTGAATCGCGTCGCCATACCTCGCGCCGCACGGCCGCCGGGATAGTCCGGGATCGCTGTCCTCGCTGCGAAGCCGCCGTATCGATCACGGGCATTGTGGCGGGTCGATCGGTGCACTCCGCGTTCGTCGACGTGGTTGGCTTCGGTCGATCGGTGCAGCCTGCCCTGCGCGCGAGTGTCCGGACGAGCAGCACGTCGATCGCACGACTGATGATCGCAGCCGGGTCGGGACCGGTCGCCGACCGGCCGAGCAGATCCTGCAGCGACCGAAGCTTGTCGTGCGTTTCTTCGTCTACGGTAATCTCGATCTTGTAGCGGCGCGGGCTGAGCGGAACGATCGGCTTCGTCGCGGTTGCCGGCTGCGCTGACCGTAGGGCCATTGCGACTCCGACGACCTCGGGGTCCGGCCGATTACTCGAGCAGCCGGCGGACTCGCGGTCTGCCCAAGTGCGCGGATCGCTCGCATCGCCAGCCTGATGGCGAACCGGCGAACACCCATCGGCCAACGTTGGCGCTGCCACCACCGGCCCGTTGCTCGCCGCGTTCGCACCGCGACGCCCGGGCATCGCCCGAACACGCGACGCCACATCCGCTCGCGGCGCCAGTTCCGCAACCAGCCGCTCTACCTCGCGCGAGCTCTTGTGCTTGGCGCGCTCGAGCACTCGCAGGTGGTTCTCGGTGGTCAGATGCCTGGCCAGCAGATGGATCGCGCTGAGATGGATCTCGCCGCGTGCGACCAGATCCAGGACGACCGGAAAGTGGCGCGCCGTGCGCGCAGCCCAGATCCGCTTGGCGGTTACCTGCTCTGACATGTGGAAGCGCTCCATGCAGAAAATGAACATGGAGGAGCAGGCATGGCTGGCCCAGAGCTTGCGCTCGTCGATCTCGGCGATCGCGACGAGAAGCGCCGCGGTCGTACGACGGTCGCGTGCGACCAGGCACTCGAAGTGATCGAGCAGTTCCTGTTCGGAGAGATTTGCAACACTGTCGAAGGATGTCGTCATGACGACCCTTGTAACACGGGTTTTTCAGGCGTCGTTCTCCGTAAGGATGCGACCGCCATCAGGCATGCGCCTTTCGCGAAAATGCGCGAGATCTGAGCGGCGCAACGCGCGAAGTCGGCGAAAAAAGTCGTGCGCCCTGTTTTGCGTCGTTATAGGCGACCTGAAGCGGCGAAAAATCGCGTCAAACGAAATCGACATCGCGACGACGCTTCAATAACAAAAGTGGCATAGCCGGCCGCGATCCGCGCCCGCCGCCACGCGTGCGCGTCCGACGAAACCTGGCGGAACCGCCGCCATCGCCAACATTCCCCGGGGAATGTTCGACTGAACCCGTTTGATCAAAAACCCCGAGCAGGGGACCTCGCACGAAATCCCGAAGACCCCAAAATGGGACAGGTACATCTACACAACGCGTATGTACCTGTCCCTTTTTCTCAACGACCTTCCACCCAGCGTCCGGCAAGCGTCACGAGGACGTAGACCGCCAGCGTGCTCATGACCATCGCCGTCACCGACTGCGGAATCGGACCAAACGTGGTCGCCGTCTGAAGGACGACGAGCACGATGCCGAGGCGGAAGCAGCGCGTGCGTGCCTTCGCGCCGGCGAGCGACGTCATCACAAGCTGCACGCTGCCGACGACGAGCACGACTTCGAGAAGCCATGCCGCGACCGGATGATTCCAGAGGGCGAGGCCGAGTTTCGTCGTGCCGCCCGCGATGGTCAGGTCAGGTCGATGCACGACGAGATCGAGAAACCAGTGCGACAGCGTGACTGCCGCTACTGCAGCGGCTTCGCGTGTTGCGAGCCCGAGCCACCGGCGCGCACCGGCAAACGCCACTGCCGACCAGACGACGGATCCGGCCAGGCTGTGCGTCCACGGCATGTCGTAGAGATCGAGCGGATTGGAGAGCAGCGAATGATCGAGCCGCGCGTGCTCGACGCCGGCAAGGATCGCGAGCACCCACAGCACGTCGACGAATTGTGCCGCCAGCAGCAGGAGCCACAGCGGCGCACGAGGCGCCGCGCGCTTTGCGACGAATGCAGACGTGTAATGGCCGGCAAACATGGCGCCCCCATACGCTGCGATGACCCGATGCGATGCAAGCGCGGACGGAGAGCATGCGAGATGCGGCGAAGTGGGGACTTGCCAGATGTGGCGAAGCGGGGACCTGCCAGATGCGGCGCCTCCGTATCGCCACCCGCGAAACGTCAGCGCCGCAGGGCCATCCGCCGGATGCGTGCGAGCATCGCAGTGGCGTCGCCGATGCCTGCCGCCGACGTGATGGCGAGATACGTCACTCCGTACGGAACGAGCACCGCGACGGCGAGCACGATCGGAGGAAGCCCAAGCGCGAAGCGCTCGATCAAAAGCCCGGCCAGCGCAGCAACCGCAGCCGAGCCCCACAGCGTGAGCAGGCGTTCGCGTGCAAGCCCGGTGCGTCCGATGCGCTTGTTGAGCGTGTGGCGAAGCAGCGAGAACTCGACCCAGCCGGCCGTACCCGATGCTGCGGTCAGGAACGCAACTCCCCATTTCGGATCGACACCGACGATCCCGGGAAGATGAAGCGACGCGAACCATCCGAGCGTGGTTCCGACGAGCACGCGCGTCGCGGCATAGCGAAGCGGCGTGCCAGTGTCGTGAAGCGCGTAGTAGACCGACGAGTAAAGCCGCCCGAGCGTGGAGGCGAGCAGCCCGATCGACGATCCGGCGAGAATCCCCCAGACCCAGACCGCATCGTTGGCGCCGAAACGTCCGGTCTGGAACAGCGCGGCTGCAATCACGCGCCCGAGCGCGACGAACGCCATCGCCGACGGGACGATGAAGAACGCGACACGACCGAGGCCCGCGTCGAGCCGCGCGCGCAGCAGCCGTGCGACTTCGTCGTGATCCCCGATCACGCGCGACATCGCCGGCAGCTCGGCTGCAGAGACGGACATTCCGAACAGGCTGACCGGAAGCGTGTAGAGCGTCTGCGCATTGGCGAGTGCGGTGACCGCGCCGGCGGGCAGGAAGCTCGCGATCACCGAGTCGACGTATGCGCTGATCTGCACGACGCCGCGCCCGACGAATACCGGGCCGAACGTGCGCACCACCGTGCGAGTCCCCGGCGAGCCGACTCCGAGCGACGGCCGCACGCCGCGCACCAGGCGCCGCACGACCGGAAGCTGCACGAGCAGCTGCAGCGCCGCTCCGGCGACCGATGCCCACGCCAGCGCGACCGCAAGGTCGGGCGTACGGATGTACGTGCCGAAGTAGAGCATCGCGGCGATCATCGCCGCGCTCCAGACTACCGGCGCCGTGTACGAGAGAAGAAAGCGGCGGTGGCTGTTGAGGATCCCGAGGCACCACGCGGACAGCACGAGAAGGCCCGTGCCGGGGAAGATGATGCGCACCATCCGCAGCGTCAGCTCGCGCTTCTCGCCTTCGAAGCCCGGTGCGATCAGATCGACGAGCCGCGGCGTGAACGTGATGCCGGCGAGCACGAGCAGGCTCGTGACGAGTGCGAGCAGCGTCGCGACCGCGCCGGCGACGCGTCGCGCCTCGGCCTCTTCTCCCCTGGCGAGAAGCTTCGAGTAGACCGGGATGAACGACGCCGACAAGACGCCTTCGCCGAAAAGGTTCTGCAGGAAGTTCGGAATGCGGAATGCGGCGTTGAATGCGTCGCCGGGGTCCGACTGGCCGAAATAGTGCGCGAACACTCTCTGGCGGACGAGCCCCGCCACGCGCGACAGCAGGATGCCGGTTGCCACCAGCACCGCGTGGGCCGCCGTGCCGGCACGCTCGCGGCGTTCTGTTTCTGCGGCCGATTCGCTCATGCCGGATCGGCCGGCTCGAGCCCGAGAAGAATCCTGCCGACCGCAAGCATCCACAGCAGAAGCACGAAATTGGCGGGCATGTTGATCATCATCGTCGCGTCGGAGAAGCCGGTGTACGCCATGACGACGCCGGCGCACGCCGTCGTGAATCCGCCGAAGACCGCGAGCCAGCCGATCCACGGCGCGAAACGCGAGTCGGCGTGCATCGCGACCCCGTAGATCGCGGTGGTCGAGCCGAGCACGATGCTGAGCATCGCGGCAAGGCCGACTTCGATCTGGCGCACGGCGAACGCCGCGGCGAACAGCGGAAAAACCGACGGCTCCGAAGCTCCGGCCCATGCGTCGACCATGCGCTTGAGCGCAATGCCGTCGACGGCCTGAAGTGCCGCCGCGAGCGCGATCCCTGCAGTCGCACCCGCGGCACCGATGCGTGCCCACCAGGCGCCGCGACCCTCGGCAAGTACGCGCTCGAGGACGAGGAGCGCGCCGCTCATCAGCAGCACGCCGGCAAGCTGCATCAGATGACTCGCAACCCACACGCGATCGGCGGCGTATTCGGTGAACGCGTCGATTGCATCGTTCGGATCGGCCTGCATCGGATGCAGCCAGGTGCCTGTGGCGAGCAGCACGACGCCGGCGACGGCAGCAATTCCGCCGCCGGTGGTTGCTCTCCGGTCCATCAGGGTCGCGCGTCGCTCCATCAGGTTCGCTGGTCGCTCCATCAGGTTCGCTCGCACGGTCGCAGGCGTGCCTGCGCGCAGGATTGTCCAGAGGGCTGCATGATTCCTTCGGCGAGGGCCGGGGCTTACGAAACCCGACGGTTGATTCGATCCCAGCGGATCCCGGACTCGTCCGATGCATAGTAGACGAACGATGCCACGCCGACGACGGCCTCGAGCGGAATTGCACCGTAAATCCGTGAGTCGCGCTCGTCGACGCGATTGTCGTTGAGCACGAACACGTGGCCGGCCGGTACGCCGCGGCGCTCGAAGAACAGGCTCGAGAACGCTCCCGCCGTGCGCGTGAAGTAGCAGTGGCTTCCGACCGCCTCGGTGACGACGAGCGGATTGGTTTCGGCCTCTGCATCCGTCTCAGCCTTTGCGTCGTCCTCGGACTGAGCAGCGTGAGCCTCGCCGCGGCTCGCGGCGACACCCGACCCTTCGGCGCAGGTCGGAGTCCGGCATCCGGCATGGCTGGCGCAGCGATCGCTTTCGATGCTGCACGTTCCGTCGTCGACTTCCGCCGCAGGCGTGGCCCCTGTCGGGACAGCTACCGGGCAGCCATCGAGAAGAAGACCACCGGTATCCATCTCGATCGTTTCGCCGGCCACCGCGACCACGCGGGCGACGAGCAGCGAATCACCGAGCGGCGAGCGGTACACGACGACGTCGCCGGGCCGCGGCTCGCCGCCGTAGCTTCGCACCATCACGCGATCGTCCGGAACCAGCGTCGGCGCCATGTTGATCGACGACACTCGCACCGTGCGCAGCCATCCGAGCGGGAACGCGAGCGCGAACAGGATGCCGAGCGCTGCGAATCCGCTGGTCAGCATCTGCAGCGCGAGCGATTGCCTCTTCGGGCTGTCGCGGCCCGACCTCACGGCTGGGCGTTGCCCTTCGGCTGGCGGTTGGCGCGTGTCAGCGGAACGACGACGCGATAGATCCGGCGCCCGCGCACGACGGATGCGACCAGGCTCGAGTTTCCGCGCGCCGCGCCGATCTCCTTGCGAAAGCCGTCGACGCTGTCGATCTCGCGCCCGCCGATCGCGGCGACGACGTCGCCGGTTGCAAACCCGATCTCGTCGGCTGCGCTGCCGGGCCGCACGCTGCGAACGGTTACCAGGCCGCGCTGCTCGTCGACCTTGAGGCCCATCGTCTCCCACGCGAAGCGGTCGATGACGTCGGTCGGAAGAGGCGCGGTATGGACATCGACCTCGTGCTCGGCGCTGCCCTCGGAGATCACCGACAGCCGCAGTGTTTCTCCCGACGAAAGGCCGCGCACGCGCAGCGCGTAGTCGGCGGTGTTGCCGACGCGTTCACCCTGCACGCGCGTGATCACGTTTCCGGTCTTGAGCCCGACCTCGGCAGCCGGGCTGCCGGCTTCGACTCCGCGCACCAGCACGCCGCTTCCCGCCCGAACGCCGAAATGCACGGCAAGGTCGGGGGTAAGCTCCTGCACCTCGAGGCCGATCCACGTCGGCAGCACGCTGCCGTGCTTGAGGATCTGGTCGACCACGTTGCGCACGCGCCAGATCGGTATCGCAAAGCCGATGCCCTGCGCGTCGCGGTGGATTGCCGTGTTGATTCCGATCAGCCGGCCGCGGATGTCGAGCAGCGGGCCGCCTGAGTTGCCTGGATTGATCGACGCATCGGTCTGCACGATGTCCTGGTAGAGCGACTCGCTGGTCTGCAGCGTGCGGCCGAGCGCGCTGACGACGCCGGTCGTGACCGTATGGTCGAGCCCGTACGGATTGCCGATCGCGATCACCGTCTCGCCGATCAGGATCGAGTCGTCGTTGCCGATCGGTATGAACGGCAGCGGGCTCTTCGCATCGAGCTTGAGCACGGCAAGGTCGAAGTCGGGATCACCGCCGATCACCTTGGCCTCGAACTCGCGATTGTCCGAGAGCTGCACGCGGATCGAATCACCGGAGGCGACCACGTGCTCGTTGGTCACGACGATTCCCGACGCATCGACGAGAACGCCCGATCCCATCGAAACCGGCTCGCGATGCGATTCCTGCTTCTGGCCCCGGCGCTGCGGCGGGGTGCCGAAAAACGGCGAGAAAGGGTCGAAGAACGGGTTGTCGCCGAACGACCGGAACGGCGACGGATCGGTCACGGTTTTTTCGGCGAAGACGCCGACGACGGCCGGCGCAACATGCTCGACGGTGCGCACGACCACCGAGCGGCGAAGATCGTCGGTGACGCCGCCGTCGCCGGCGGCGCGGCAGACGGATGCGATTGCGACGAAGGCAAGCGCGGCGGGGGTAGTGCAACGTTTCAAATCAGCAGCTCTCCTCTCGAGGTCGCCGGACAGAATAACTTCGAACGAGCAGAAGGCCATCGACGGAGGGTCGATCGAGCGGGAAACACGACAGCTCCGATTCCTGCCTTGGGTGGAGGCCGCCGCAGCGGTCCTCAGTTTGCTGGTCGCCACAGCGCTGCAGAGCGCCCGATGCCCCCGCCGACTGAGTTGCTAGAGGTCCGATCGGGCGGTATCGTGACGCGATCGCTGCGGTGGGACGCCCCTCCCGTAGCGCGTCGATTCTCGGACAAAGGAGACAAGAATGAGGAAAATCATCGCGTTATTCGGCTGCGCCCTGGGCCTGTTTGCCGTCAGTGGACCGGGATATGCGGCTGAGACCACGACCGAGACCACGGTCACGGTGCAGGAATCCGGGTCGCCGGATTATGCCAAGGACGCGATCTACGTCGGACTCGACGGACTGGCCGCGATCGACGACGGTTTCAACAGCAACCGATTGAGCGGCGGCGTCGGTGTCCGTGCCGGCTGGCGCCTGCATCCGCACGTGGCGCTGGAGGCCGACTACAACTTCTACCACGACCTGAATCCGGACGAGGAAGACGGCTGGAGCGCCTCCGCGAATGTAAAGCCGTACGTGCTGACCGGGCGGTTCCAACCGTTTTTCCTGGCGGGACTGGGCTATCTCCAGCATGAACCGAGCGGAGACTTCGTGTTCCGTTTCGGCTTCGGATTCGACGCATGCCTCACGGAACACTGGGCAGTCGGTCCGGAGATCGCGTACCTCGTGGCTCCGGAATCCGACGAGGACAACATCTTCACGTTTGCTCTGGGCATCACGTACAAGGCGACGGTGAAGTAAGCGCCTCCTGGTCAATGGAAGATGGGGACGGAGGGTCCCGCCGCTGTACGCAGTCACGTACAGCACTCCCGACTGGAATCCGTCCGTCACGCTTACGGACGCAAGCACGTTACGGCGGCGGCAACACACGGTTGCCGCCGCCGTTCGTTTTTTCACCGATGGCGTGACGCAGAGCGCCAGCAACCGTCCTCGGGCGGACTTGCCGCAGCCTGAGCAATCCCCGACAAGATAGTTCCATGTCCGTCTGCGCCGGCTGCGAAACCGACAACCCGGACCGCTTCCGTTTCTGCGGCGAATGCGGCGCACCGCTTGCTGCGCCGGCCGCCGGCGCGCCCGCGGGCGGCGAAGGCGAACGTCGCCAGCTCACCATCCTGTTCTGTGACCTTGCCGCTTCGACCGAGATCGCGCACCGGCTCGATCCGGAGGAATGGCGCGATGTGATGCGCGCATATCGCGAGACATGCGCCGAGGTCGTCAGTGCCTGCGGCGGCCACGTCGCCCAGTACGCGGGCGACGCCGTCAAGGTGTACTTCGGCTATCCGCACGCGCATGCCGACGATGCCGTGCGCGCCGTTCGCGCAGCTCTTGCGCTGGTCGGTGCGATGTCACGCCTGCACGAGCGACTGCCGATGATCGCCGAGCGCCTCTACGTTCACGTCGGCATTCACACGGGGCTCGTGGTGACCGGCGACCTCGCAGGCGAGACGCACGACAGGAACGTCGCGGTCGGCAACACGCCGAACATCGCGGCGCGGCTCCAGGCGCTCGCCGAACCCGACGAAGTGCTCGTCAGCAACGCGACTCGCAGGCTGGTCGAAGGCCGCTTCGACCTCGAAGACCGCGGCGCGCACATCCTGAAAGGGATCGGCGCGCCGGTCGGAGTGTTCCGGGTGGTCGGCGAGAGCGCGGCGGCCGGAGGGTTCGAGCAGGCCGCCCCCTCCGGCCTTACTCCTCTGACCGGTCGTGAGCGCGAGCTCGGCGTGCTCGTCGATCGCTTCGAACAGGCCAGAAACGGGCGCGGACAGGTCGTCCTGATCTCCGGAGAATCCGGAATCGGAAAATCCAGGCTGCTCCATGCATTCCGTGCAGCCGTTTCGCGCAAAGCCGAGGCTCCGCGCGAAGCCGTCGAAGAGGATCACCGCTGGCTCGTGTGCCGCTGCTACAGCCACACGCAGTCGAGCGCGCTGTTTCCGATCATCCAGCTCATCCAGCAGGAGATCGGCTTCGAGACCGGAGATTCACCCGAGGTTCGGCTCGAAAAACTGAGGAAATCGCTGGCGGCCGACGCACAGGCCGGACCCGAGGCAACAGCGATCTTCGCGTCGCTTCTTTCGCTGCCGTTGCCGAAGACGAGCGCGATTGCCGGCCAGAGCGCGGAATTGCAGAAGCGGCTGACGACGGATGCGCTGCTCGGATGGCTGCAGGCGCTCGCGAGCCGGCAACCGCTCGTCATCGTCGTCGAAGACCTTCACTGGGCCGACCCGTCGTCACTCGACATCCTGAGGCTCGTGCTCAATCGCATCGACAACCTGCCGATCCTGACCTTGCTCGCGCGCCGGCCGGAGAACTCGTTTCCGCTGGCGGTGCGGGCGAACGTGCGCGAGATCCGGCTGTCGCGTCTGACGCCCGACGACATCGGCCGCATCGTGGACGCGCTGACATCCGGACGCGGGCTTCCGCGCGAGGTCGTCGAGCAGATCGTGGCCAAGACCGACGGCGTGCCGCTGTTCATCGAAGAGCTCGTCAAGATGGTCCTCGAGTCGGGACTGCTCGTCGAGAAGAACGGAACGTTCTCGCTTTCCGGATCGCTTCCGCCACTGGCGATTCCGTCCACGTTGCAGGATTCGCTGATGGAGCGTCTCGACCGGCTCGGAACTGCCAAGGAGGTCGCGCAGCTGGCTGCCGTGATCGGTCGCGAGTTCAGCGACCAGATGCTGCAGGCGGTCTCCGGCAAGGACGATGCAACGCTGCAGCAGGCGCTCGACCGACTGGTCGTTGCGGGACTGATTCACTCGCAGAGCGCGACCACGCATGTCTTCAAGCACGCGCTGGTCCAGGAGGCGGCGTACCACTCGCTGCTCAAAAGCCGCCGCCAGCTGATTCACCGGCAGGTCGCCGACACTCTCGCCAATCGCTTCCGCGACATCGTCTTCACGCAGCCGGAGCTGCTCGCTCACCACTACACGGCGGCGGGTCTTGCGGAACCGGCCGTCCAGTACTGGCTGCGGGCCGGCCAGCGCGCGGCCAAACGCTCGGCATTTCGCGAAGCGGTCGTCCATCTGCGACGCGGCCTCGAGGTCCTGGCCTCGATGCCCGAAACCGACGAGCAGATGCACACGCAGCGAATGCGCTATGAGCTCCAGCTTCAGGTTTCGCTCGGCGACGCGCTGATCGCCGTCATCGGTTACGGCGCGCCGCAGGTCGGCGAAGCGTACGGTCGCGCTCGAGAGATCTGCCAGCAGTTCGGCGAAGAGCCGCAGCTCGGCTTCGTGCTGGGAGGGGTGTGGGTCTACTACCTGATCCGCGCCGAGTACCGGACGGCACTCGAGCTTGCCCAGCAGCTCATGCGGCTCGCCGAAAAGCTGCCGATGCCGCTGCTCATCGCCGGCGCGCACACGGCGCTCGGCTCGACGCTGCTCAACCTCGGTGACATCCAGGCGGCACGCGTACACCTCGAAAAAGCCGTCGAGCATGGCGAGCGCGACCAGCTCGTGCTCGCAAGCGATCTGCGCGTGTCGGGCCTCTGTTTTCTCGCCAACGCGCTCGTCGCGCTCGGCGAGATCGACGAGGCCATGAGACGCGCCGACGAAGCGCTCGCCCGCGCACGCGATCTCGGCAAACCTTTTTTCCTTGCCAACGCGCTCACCCAGTCCGCATGGGTTCGCCAGCTTGCGCGCGACGTGGATGGAGCCGGACAGGCCGCCGACGAAGCGGTCGCTCTTTGCACCGAGCAGGGATTTCCGTACTGGCAGACGTTCTGCCTGATGACGCAGGGCTGGGTGCTCGTCGAGCGCGGGAGCACCGACGAAGGGCTCGGCTGCATGATGCGCAGCCAGTCGGCGGCGCACGAGTCCGGCACCGAGCGCTTCGCAAGCGGGCGGCTCGCGACGCTTGCCGAAGGATACCTGCACGCCGATCGTTTCGACGACGCGCTGGCGACTCTCGAGCGCGCATTCTCGCATGTCGAGCGCACCGGCGAGCGCTTCTGCGAGGCGGAGCTGCACCGGCTGCGCGGCGAGGTTCTCACGCGATGCGGCGGCGGCGAGTCGCTCGAGCAGGCGATGGAGTGTTTCCGGACCGCGCTCGCTGTCAGCCGGCGCCAGGGTGCAAAGCTATGGGAGTCTCGCGCGGCAATGAGTCTCGAGCGGCTTCGGCCGGGGCACGCGGCGGAAGCGGAGCTGTAACGCCGGCGTTCCGCACGAGCAGGGCGGCGAGCCCGCGATGATCGGACGCGCCGCGGCCGATGACGGCCATCTCCTCGGGAACGAGATCGGGCGAAGCAAGCACCGCATCCAGCGGCAGCGCAGGAGCCTCGGCCGGATAGGTTGCCCAATCCTGTGATAGGGGCGCGTGGACGGCGGCGTACGTTGTCCGGGCATCGGCCAGCGAGCCGCTCGTCAGGATGTCCACCGTTCGCTCGGCGCGGAAATAAGGTCGCCGGCCTGCAAGCGACGCGTCGACCGCATTGAGATCGCCGAGAACGATGGTGCTGCGTGCGGGATCGATGAAGCGGCGCAGCAGGTGCGTTGCCTGCCGTTCTCTCAGATCTTCCGAGAATGCGTCGAGGTGCGTGACGACAACGTCCACCGGTTGCCCGCCGGCGAGCACGGTAACCTTGATGGCGCCTCTCTCTTCGCTCACCAGCCGCCCGAGACCGGTCGGCCGCAGCGACGGAAGGTCGTCATTCGAAGGCGCGCCGTCGCACGTGCGAGCGCTGAGAAGGCATTCGCTCGCCGCGAGGATCGGCAGCCGCACCAGCAGCGCGTTGCCGAAGCGGACCTCGCGGCCGGGAAAATTCCGCTCCCACGTCTGGCCGCGCACGATGTCGTAGACTTCGCCGCTGCGCTGCTTCAGTTCGTCCGCGACAAAAGCGGCTTCATCGATCCAGCCGCTTCGTCGCGAGCCGAAATCGACTTCATTCAGTGCCACGACGTCGACGGCATGGCCGCGCGGCGCCGAACCCAGGATGTCGCCGGCGATCTCGCGCAGGTTGCGCTCCACGGCCGCGCGCGACTGCCATAGCGAAAACGCGGGGCCCAGCCCGCTGTGGATATTGTAGGTGACCACGCGCACGCCGTGGGAAAACTGAACGGCAATAGATGATGCAATCGGCGGGTCGAGCGACCACGCGCCTGCCGCGTTGTCACGAGCGACGCGCCCAGCGGAATCGATACTTGCGCTGCCCGCGCGGTTGATCCCCGCCTGAGTCGCGAGCACAGCAAGCATCAGAACGCCGAGCCTCGCGGCAGCTGTCGTAAGCAATCTCGATCGGATCATCGTGATCGAATCGTCCCCTGGTCATCACTCTACGCGACCGGGACGGTGCTTACACGCGGGTTTTTGGCGGCTCGCGAGCGATTCCGCGATCGTGGCAGTGACGCACTCCAACGCAGCGCCGGCGCAACGGGGGCGCGCAAGAAAAGTACGCCGCACGTCCCGCTACCATCGGAAAACCATGCTTCACTTACGCCGATGCATCGTTCGAACAGTGGATCGGTCGGGAGCCGCGGCCGATGAGCGTGCCGACATCCGACGAAGTGGCCCTGTACGCTGCGGTCGCGTTCTGCCTGCTGTCGGTGATCCTCGTGCTCGTCGTGTGGTCGGTGCGGCGCCATCTCAGCCCGGAGCTCGACATCGAGTGCGGATCGCCGATCGATGAGCTCATTCCGTCGCTGGCCGGTTTGACGCTGAGCACCCCCGTCGCAGGCAACAGCGTTGCCGTGCTCGAAAACGGCGCCTACTTCGGCGTGCTGCTGGAACGGATCCGGTCGGCGAAACGCTCCGTTCATCTCGAAACCTTTCTGTGGAAAGAAGGCGAACTCGGCCGGCGTGTTGCGGACGCGCTGTCGGAGCGCGCGCGATCCGGCGTCCAGGTGCGAGTGCTCGTCGATGCCATCGGCTCCAGTGGAATAGGCAAAGCCGCCGTGACGCAGATGGAGCTGTCGGGCTGCCGCGTCGCGCGCTTTCACGAGAAGTCGATCCGCAACATCGGCGTCATCAACGACCGCGATCACCGCAAGCTCGTCGTCATCGACGGTTGCGAGGCGTTCGTCGGCGGCCACTGCATCGTCGACCACTGGCTCGGCAATGCCGAAGACAAGGATCACTACTCGGATATCAGCGTGCATCTGCACGGCCCGATCGTGCACAGCGTGCAGGCGGCGTTCAGCGAGAACTGGGCCGGCGAGACCGGCGAGCTGTTCGTGGGCGACGACGTGTTCCCGAAGCTCGAAGCGGCCGGCGACGTGCTGATCCATGCTGCCTACTCCAAGCCCGGAGGATCGGCGCCGGCGGTCAAGATCCTGCATCACACGGTCATCTGCCTCGCGCGAAAGCGCATCTGGATCCAGAATCCGTATTTCATCCCCGAGCCCGAGGCGATCGACGCGTTTGGAGAAGCAGTGAAGCGCGGAGTCGACGTGCGCGTGCTGATGCCGGCGACCAGCGGCTCGGACAACCCGATGGTCCAGCACGCCGGACACCGCAACTTCGAGAAGCTCCTGCGCTGCGGCGTGCGGCTGTTCGAATATCCCGACACATTGCTGCACCAGAAGGTGATGACCGTGGACGGCGTATGGGCGGCGGTCGGCTCCAGCAACTTCGACGACCGATCGTTCGAAACCAACGACGAGCTGACGCTCGGCATCTGCGATGCAGCCACCGCCGGCAAGATCGATTCGGTGTTCGAGAAGTACGAGCCGCTGAGCAGCGAGATCGATCTCGAGACCTGGTCACGGCGCGGGTTGCTCCACAAGCTGCATGACCACGCGGTTTACATGATCAACGAGTTGCTCTGAACGAGTGCGGGTGCGACGGGTCGCCGCGCGCAAGTCATTCCTGCGACGAATTCCCGTTGTCGTCGATCGCGCGCTCCTCGAGCGCGTTTTCGAACCAGATCGGTGCTTCTCCGGGCGGACCGATGGTCGCGGCACGGATGCGCGCGATCGGAAACTTGGGATTGCGGTGCGCGTCGAGCAGCCCGTTGGCTTCCTGATACGTGTCGGTGAATTGCGTGTAGCAGAAGCCCGCCAGCATCCCGAGCGAACGAACCGCCTCCATCAATCGTTCGTAGAGCCTGGCGAGCTCTTCGGAGTCTCCACTCGTCGAATAGCCCCATGTCGAAGGATCGCGCGAGAGTTTCACGCCGCCGAACTCCGACAGCACCACCGGATGGTCGGCGTGCGGGCGTTCTCCGACCACGAGGCGGCGTCCGCCGGGACGCTCCTGATGCAGCACGTGCGGCAACATGCGGTCGCCATGATAGCGGTGCCGCAGGCGCTCGGGATTCGATTCGTAGTCGTGCACGCCGACGATGTCGGTCGCGACGCTTTCCCAGCCGTCGTTGCCGACGACCGGCCGCGTGGCGTCGAACGTCTTGGTCAGGTGATAGAGCGCCTCGACGTAATGCCGCTCGACGGCGCTCTGCGGAAGGTTTGGCACGCCCCACGACTCGTTGATCGGAACCCACGCGACGATGCACGGGTGGGATTGATCCCTGGCAAGAACCCGCTCCCATTCGCGCGTCAGTCGCGTGATCGCCGTTCGCGTGAAGCGATAGGCGCTCGGCATTTCTTCCCACACGAGGATCCCGAGCCGGTCGGCCCAGTAGAGAAAACGTGGATCTTCCACCTTCTGATGCTTGCGCACGCCGTTGAAACCCATCGCGCGCGCCAGGCGGATGTCGCGGACGAACGCGTTGTCGTCCGGAGCTGTCAGTCCGGAATCCGGCCAGTATCCCTGGTCGAGAGCCATGCGCAGAAAGTACGGACGACCGTTGAGCACGAAACGGTCGCCTTCGAGCGATACGGCCCGCAGCGCCGTATACGAGCGGATGAGATCGATCGTCTCGCCTGCCGGCGACAGCAGCCGGATCTCGGCCTCGAGCAGCCGCGGGTTGCGCGGGCTCCACAGCAGCTCGTTACGAAAGTCGTCGATGCCGGGGTCGGAGAACGCCATGCGGCGATGAACCTCTTTCGAGACGACCTCGTAGACATCGCGCGCGAGCAGCTTGTCGCCGCACGCAAGCGATACGCTCACCTTGAGGCCGCAATCCGGTCCCTCGCAGAGGATCCAGGCGGCCAGTCCGCACTCCCAGCGCTCGAGGCTCGAAGTCCAGACGAGCCGGTCGATTCGTACCGCCGGTACGACCTCGGTCCACACCGTCTGCCAGATGCCGGTCGTGCGCGGATACCAGATCGAATGCGGATCGAGCTGCCAGTCCTGTTTTCCGCGCGGCTTCTCGAGATCAGATGGATCGTCTTCGGCGCGCACGACGACCACCTGCTCTGAGGATTCGACGAGCGCATCGGTGATGTCGAAGTGAAACGGCGTGTATCCGCCTTCGTGCTCGCCGACTTTGACGTCGTTGATCCACACGGTGCACCGCCAGTCGACGGCGCCGAAGTGGAGCAGCACGCGCTTGTCGGGAGCGGGCCGCGTGCATGCGAAGCGCGTGCGGTACCAGCATGCGTCGTAAAATCCGGTATTCGCGATTCCGCTGCGTTCGGTTTCCGGAGAGAACGGAACGACGATCTTGTGCGTCCACTCGACGTCGCTTCGGCCCCTGGCGCTGGTGGCGTCGATGGCGAAATCCCACGTGCCGTTGAGCGATTGCCATTCGGCGCGCCGGAGCTGCGGCCGCGGGTAGCCGCGCCCGTATCTGTCGAGCTCTTCGCTGGTCATCCGAACCTGGTCATGCGAACCCCACTCGCGCACGAATGCGCACCATGCGAGACGCACGGAGTGCGCGAGGCGATCCTTACCGTACCATGCAGTCTTTTCAGCAGGCCGCCAAGGCGCGCGCGGCGAAATCTTCGCGCGTGCGCTCGTCGAGAAAGCGCTGCAGGCACACTTCGAGACTCGGAAGGAACGTGCCGCGTTCGCTGGCGAGCGCGCTGTAGCGCGGACGCCTCGCCACGCACGGGCGAATGCGAGGCGCAACGATCATGTCTCGTGGGTGCCCGGTCAGATCGGCCAGCGTCGCGGCGAGATCCTTCCATGTTACGGGATCCGGGTTCGAGATGTGCCAGAGGCCACTTTCACCATCGACGAGCAGGTCGAGACAGACCGCGACCAGGCTCGGCACGTACGTCGGCGTCACCATCTGGGAATCGTCGGCCTCGACCGGATTTCCGCATCGCCACTGCGTGAGCGCATTCGCAAGGAAATTGTAATCGTCCCACGGGCCGAAGAACGCGCTCGTCCGGATGACCAGCGCCGACGGCAGCACGCAAAGCACGCGCCTTTCGGCTTCGGCCTTGCTGCGGCCGTAGGCATTCAGCGGCGCCGGCGCGTCGCGCTCGACATACGGCGAAATCTTCTCTCCGCCAAAGACGAGGTCGCTCGAGAACGTAAGAAACCTCGCGCCGTAGAGGCGGCACACCTCGGCGAGGTTGGCCGGACCTTCGACGTTCTCGCGGAAGCAGCGGGCCAGGTCGCGTTCGGCGTCGTCGACGCGCACATAGCCAGCGGCATTGACGACGGCCCATGGCTGGTAGCGTTCGAACGTCCGCCGCACCGAGCGGATGTCGGCGATGTCGAGCTCCTCGCGCCCGAGCACGACTGTGGCGATGCCGTGATGCTCGCACAGGCGTGCAAAGGCGCTGCCGAGCGTTCCGGTACGCCCGGTGATCAGGAGCGGCTGGGCGTCGCGCCGCGCGCGCTCGGTGCCGGCCAGCGGGAAATCGTCGCGCGCTGCGCATTCGCGTGTGGCGAGCTCGCAATCACCATCGACTTGAGCGAGCGGGGAATCCTCCTGAAGCGCGCGCTCGGTTTCGCCGAACGCGATGACCCGCGATGCTCGCCGCCACCATCCGTGCTGCGCAAGCAGTGGGTGCTCGAACCTCTGTCCGCGGCCGAGCGCCGACAGCATGTCGACGAGCGCTGTCGCACGAGGCATCCGGCCGGGGTTGCGCAGGTCGAACGCTCCGGATTCGTAGTATCCGTCGTCGCGCGTGACGAGCGAGTTCCAGTCGAACGAGCCGAAGAGCGCCCACGCGGTGACCGCGACGACGTCGGCACCCGCGCTGCGCGCAACATTCGCGCCGCTCCATGCCTCGTCGAGCCAGCGCAGCTGGTCGGCGCGCGTGCCGTCCATGTGCACTTCGGTCAGCGCCACCGGCCGGCCGTAGCGCTCCCACGCAAGCTGCAGGGTCCGTGCATGTCCGGCGATCGCGGAGTCGGCGACGCGTACCGCTTCGATGTCGGCGTAGCGATGCCGGCCGTTGCCACCGTGGAGATGCGCCGGGTAGCGGTCGAGCCGCTCGTCGAGATGACGGTCACTGGTGACGTAGTAGTTGAGGCCGACGACGTCTGGCGGGCACGGTTCGGCCTGGAGCTGCTCGAGCACGCGAGGATCGACATCATCGAGAATCCAGCGGATCGGATGTTCGCATCCGAAGCGTCCGAACAGAAGGTCGTAGCTGAGCCAACGGCGCTCGTTCTCGAAGTCGGCCTGGTACCGGAGTGCGGCGGTGCTCGAGATCGTGCCGAGATCTTCGGTCTGAACCAGGCGCGCAGACGGATGAATCTCGCGGATTGCGCGCATCGACAACGCGATGCCACGAATCTGGTGCACGAGAGCGCGCGCGAACGAGGCCGGATCCTTCGAGTGCGGGTACCACAGTCCGTAGAGCGCGCTGAATCTCGCCGTCGTCAGGGGCTCGTTGATCGGCGTGTACGCGTCGACCCACGGGTATCTCTCGCCGACAGCCGCGGCGAAGGCGGCGAGCTTCGCCGGAAACATCGGATCGAGCAGGCTGGTATGACCCGGCCCGCTGCCGTGGTGGAGGAGACCGACGATCGGCCGCACGCCGAGCTCGCGAAGACGCTCGAGCCTGCGATCGGTCCAGCTCCAGTCCGCTGCGGCGAGGTTTCCGTCCGGCGCCACGAGCTCCCAGAGCACAGGCTGGCGCAGCGCCGTCACACCGAGCGCCGCGATGACGTCGAGATCGGTTTCCCTGGTGTCGTGCCCGGAGCGCGCAATCTGGTTCAGCCACCGGTCACCGATGCGGTTCACGGTGCATTCGACGCCGGCCCACAGCTGGATCGGGCCGGCGGTCGGAATCCGGCTGTCAGCTCGCATTGGCAAGAAGCTGTTTGCGCACCACGCCAAGCATGCGCGACGAGACCGTAAGAGCCTGCGCGACGACCTGGTCCATGTTGTAGTACTTGTACGTCGCCAGCCGGCCGCAGAAGTGCACGTGCCTGGTCGCCTGCGCGAGCAGCTCGTATCGCCTGTACAGCTTCGCGTTTTCCGGCCGCGGAATCGGGTAGTACGGATCACCTTCGGCGCGCGGATACTCGTAGACGATCGCCGTCTTCGCGTGCGTCTGGCCTGTCAGATGCTTGAACTCCGTGACGCGCGTGTAGTCGTGGTCGTTCGGGTAGTTGATGACGGCCACCGGCTGATGCCGAGGCTTGTCGAGCGTCTCGTGGCGGAACTCGAGCGCGCGATACGGAAGCTTGCCGTAACAGCTGCCGAAGAACTCGTCGATGGGACCGGTATAGACGATCTCGTCGTAGCTGACCCGTTCGGAAAGCGTCCGGTAGTCCACGCCGACCTCGACCGTGATGTTCGGATGGTCGACGATGTTCTCGAACATCGCCGTCATTCCACCGGCCGGCATCGCCTGGAACGTGTCGGTGAAATAGCGGTCGTCGCGATCGGTGCGCACCGGAATGCGTGCGATCACGGACGAGTCGAGCTCGCTCGGGTCGAGGCCCCATTGCTTGCGGGTATAGTAGCGGAAGAATTTCTCGTAGAGCTCGCGGCCGACCTTGCTGATGATCACGTCCTCGGACGTCGTGATCTTTTCGCGAGGCTCGGCGACACGCCGGAAGAACGCCTCGACGCCGTCGGAATCGAGGTTCCAGCCGTAAAGACCGTTGACGCTGTCGAGATTGATCGGGATCGGCAACAGCTTCGAGTCGATGTGCGCGAGCACGCGGTGCTCGTACGGGCGCCATCTGGTGAACTGCGACAGGTACTGGAAAACGTCGGCAGAGTTCGTGTGAAAGATGTGCGGGCCGTAGCGGTGGACGAGAATTCCGTCGTCGTTCGGATGGTCGTACGCATTGCCGCCGATGTGCGGGCGGACGTCGCAAAGGAGAATCTTCTTCCCGCCCGCCGACGCAAGACGCTCGGCGCAGACGCTTCCCGCAAAGCCCGCGCCGACGACGAGCGCATCGAAGTGCGGCCGCGCACGGCGAAGCGCGCGCGCACCGGACCTGCCGTCGAGCCCCGGGCTTCTCTGCGAACGGTGGAGAGATCGCGCTGCGTCGGTTGCCTGACCGGTCTGCGGCCGGCCATCCGTGCGGCGGCCTCGCTGGGATTCCGGCGGCGGCGCGCCTTTGGCGCAGGCCGCATCGACGAGCTCTTTCATCGATGCCCACGTCTTGTCCCACGAAATCGTTTTCAGGAATTCATCCGCCGTGGCCTGGCGTGCTCTATGGTCGGTCGACAAAAGGTACTCGACGGCTTCCTCGAAGTGGTGCGGATCGTCGGCAATCTCCGCGAGACCGAGCTCTCCGTAAGGCCGCACGACGTCGCGGATCGACGTCGAGACTACCGGCTTGCCGCCGGCGAGATACTCCGGAGTCTTGGTCGGGCTGATGAAGCGTGTCGATGCGTTGCGCGCGAACGGAAGAATCGCGACGTCCCAGCCGGCCAGATAATGCGGGAGCTCGTCATAGGACTTCCCGCCGAGGCAGTGGATGTTCGGCGCGCTCGGAACTTCGGACGGATCGAT
The DNA here is from genome assembly GCA_035571835.1 of Candidatus Limnocylindrales bacterium. Taxonomy (NCBI): domain Bacteria; kingdom Bacillati; phylum Chloroflexota; class Candidatus Limnocylindria; order Candidatus Limnocylindrales; species Candidatus Limnocylindrales bacterium. The sequence goes on from DATNBU010000024.1 coordinate 140,690, forward strand.
CTTTACGATCGGGCCGACGAGGACGATGTGCCAGTCCGGGCGGCGCTCGGCGAGCTGTGCCACGAGCTCGAGGTCCATGCGTTCGTCGATCACCCCGAAAAAGCCGAGACGGGGATGCGGGATGCCGGCCTGGTCCGTCGGTTCGTCGCGGATCGTGCGAGCCTCGGCGAAATGCGCGACGTCGACGGCGCTCGGGAACGCGCGTACCGAATGGTGCAGGAAGCGTTTGGATTCGTAGAGACTCTGCCCGCCGGTAAAGACGAGATCCGCCCGGTTGCACAACTCGCGCTCGCGCTCCTTCAACTCGCTCGACGCGCCGCGGAATGCGGAAAGCTCGTCCATGCAGTCGTACACGATCGCGCGTGGTTGGAGGTGGTCGGTGAAGGCGAGGGCGAGCGGCGTGTAGTACCAGCTCACGTACTCTTCGATGCGATGCTCGATGAGCATCTCGGCGATCAGGCCTTTGAGCGTGGTCGCAAGGTTTTCTGAAAACGATTCCGGGATCTGCGGCGTTACGACGTGGACGCCTTCCGGGGAACGTTCGATCTTGAGTGCGGCAATCTCGGATGCGCGTGTCTGCGGCTCCTCGATATAAAAAACACGGTGCTCTCTGGCCCACCGGCTCAGCAGGTGTTGCGGCCTCTGGAACACGAAATTCCAGCGCAGGTGAGAGAAACACAGGATGTCTTTCGGCGAGGTCGCCATGGTCAGGATCTCCTCTGGGCAACGCTCACGCTGCCGTCGGCAACCCTCCAGGTTGCCGGTGTTCGGGCGAACGCGTTCAAACTTCGGTCCGCTCCATCCGGGCCGGTGCACAAATCGAAGAACATTTCCGATGCTTCTTTCAGGCGCCGTCCCGCTTGTTTCGAGTGGGAATGACGACACGAAACGAGAAGACGACCAATATGACTCGCGCACTCTGATCGCAGTCAGGGAAGAGAGCACCGTCGCGTGCAGCGCGTCATTGTTTTGTACGAACGATGCGTTGCGAGGCGCGCCCGTCGGATGGCGGCAGCGATGAGAAGCGTCAAATCAGGCCGTTTCCGCGCATCACACGCATTCGCGCGTAGCGCGAACCGATGCGACCGTTTCGCACCGAAGCTGTCGTTGTGTACGCGGAGATGCGATCCTCGCAGCAGCGACGCATTTCAGGACGAGCGCGCAAGCCGCTGGGGGATCACTCCATCGCGGACGAGCGCAATCCGCAGGATCGTGCATCGGCGTTCCTCCACTAGCAGCGGCGCTCGTGGTCCGACCGGATGCGTCGCTGCCGACGTCGCCGAAAGCCTGGCTCGACATGTGTCCACCGCCGGGTGTGAACTTACTCTGAGGCGGATCGAAACGGGGCGGTGTCCTGTGTCTCGAAAGAAGCGTGTCGAACGTCTATCGTTTGCGGCGTGAGCGGCATCACCTGCCGCGCGTTCAAGCTGGCCACGAATGGACCTGGCACTGGACTCCCAGCGTCCTGGACACTAAGACTCCACCCTTTCGAAGCTACGAGCGGCGGATACGCGGACCCTCGCCGCGATGGAGGGGACGATGGCAGCACCCACAACGAAGAAAAGCCGGCTTCGGCTACGTTCCGAAGGCGACGTGATGCGAGCCTTTCGAGTATTCCAGATTCTGGGGATAGTGGCTGCGCTGCTTACCGGCGTCATCTCAGCCGGCCTTTTCAAGAATTCGATCCGGCCCGATCCTTTCGAGCCCAATCCTTCCTGGCATGACTGGCTTTTCTATTGGCAGCCAGATCGAGCAATGCAGAACATGACCGTCGTTCCAATCGGTCCGCACGGCACTCTGACGTTCCGGCCGCTGCGCACCGACTGGATCAACGTCGAGGATCCGTCGGTGGAAGAACCACGCAACGTTGCGTCGTTGTTCTCCAACTCTTTTTCCTTCGTTACACCCAGCTTCGCGTTCGATGCCGGTCCCTCCTCCTCCGAAGAGAAGAGTCTGCAGCGCGAGAGGGACTTGGAGGAAAAACGCCGAATAGACGCGCAATCGAAGCAGCAGGAACAGCAAGGTCGTCCGGAACAAGAGAAAACGCCACAGCAGGGTCCGGATCCGGCCAAGCCGGCCGTGAAGTCGTACTCCCCAACAGCCCCGGTATCTCTTCCGGGGCTGGCGCCACGAGAAAACCCGGCAGAGCCCGATCCTCGCCCCGCAGAAATTGATGCGACGATTGCGCCCGGAGCGAAAGGTGAGAACGCCACCCCGCCGCCGCGTCCGACGTCTGGCCTCGATCCGCAAAAGCTTACGTTCTCTTCGACCGCCGCCTGTTCATTCGACGGCAGCCGCTGCCTGTTGGCAAATCAGAACAATTCGGTGACGATTCGTACGAACGCAGCGGCCGGCAGTCCACCGAATCCCGACGTGAATCGCGTTCGTCATGTGATCGGTGGTGAAAGCGACAAGATCTTTTCGCTTTTCATCTCCGGCGACGGAAGGAACGCCGAGGCATCGATCGTTGGTTCCGGCGAAAGGTATCTCATGGCCTCCGCTGACGGCGGCGAAACCTGGGCCAGACTATCGCCGGGCGAGACGTACTTCGATACGGCGTACAGAAATGAAATCGCCGTAGAGCCAGAACTGTGGCTTTGCTCCCAGTCTCATCCCTCGGTGCAGATCGGATGCCGGTCGGTCCTCGACAGCCGGCACGATTTTTGGGTCGACGGGTCTACCTACTACATCCTGTTCTTCGATAGCCAGAGACGGCTCGCGCGAATGAGTGCCGCAGACTACGCGGCGTCAGTGCCTTTCACCGGAAAGGTCGAGTTCGTTCGTTCCATCGAGCAGATGAAAAGCGAGTTCGAAAGTGCGAAGCGCAAGCCGGGCCCGTCGCTGGCAGCCAAGCTGTCGACGCAGCCGTTCCCCTTCGTACCGCAGTCCTTTTACGTTCAGCAAGACGCCGAGGGCAGCGTCGCGTGGCTTTCCTCGGGATGGAACCAGGACGGTGAGAAAGCCGCCGGCGACGATGAGTCGCGCCGCCCCGCGCTCTTCCAATCGACCGACGGCGGGCAGACCTGGGTGCAACTCCAATACAGGAAGCTTCCGCCACCGTGGATTCTGTACGTCGCCCTGCCGCTGTTGATGCTCCTGCTGTACGGTACATTCGAAGCGTACCGCCGCATTCCCGACCTCTCATTGGTTTCGGCAATCGTCGGACGCGCTACTCCGGACAGACCCATCACACTCGACGATCCGGACGTTGCCGGCCTGAAGGATCTTTCGCTGGCGATCGAACGATTTTTGCGTAACCCGTCCACCATTGCACCTCTCACTGTTGCCATCGAAGGAAAGTGGGGCACCGGCAAGAGCTCGCTGATGAATCTGGTTCGCGAGCGCCTGCAGCGACGTGGCGAGCGCTCCGTCTGGTTCAATGCCTGGCACCAGCAGAACGACGAGCAGCTTTTCGCGGCGCTGTTCGAGAACATCCGTTCCCAAGCCATCCCTCCGTTCTGGCAACTGTCAGGGATTCGCTTTCACGTCCGCCTCATCTGGTTCCGAATCGAGCGGGAAGTCTGGGGACTGCTCGCGGTCGTCTTGTCCATAGCTGCCTGCTGGTACGTCTTTCACCAATGGCTGCCCGATCTCGGTGATCGAGTGAGCAATTGGTGGACCTGGGGCAGAGAACAGATCGCGGACAAGAACAAGTCGCTGTCGGAGACTCTGCTCACGGCCCTCGTCACAATCGGCGGCGGTCTCGGAACGCTCACCGTCGTTCTGAAAATCGCAGAGCAATTGATCGTCCCGTTCAAGGCGCTCAACGCCGATCCGGTGTCCTTGCTGGCTACGATGTCCAGGAATTCGCGGGTGATGGATTACAGCGAAAAGCTCAGTTTTCACTATCGTTTCGCACGGGAGTTTCACGATACGTGCCGTGCCCTGCAATCGCGCACCGGTGCCGGACTTGTCATCTTCATCGACGATCTCGACCGATGCTCTGAAGAGCAGGTGATGCGGGTGCTCGAAGCGGTCAACTTCCTCGCTACCGCGGGGGATTGTTTTGTGATCCTCGGCATTGATCGCGAGCGTGTGAAGGTCCGCGTCAACATCGCAGCCAAAGAGGACAAAGACTCTTCATATGCAGAAAAATATCTCGAGAAACTGTTCAACATGACGATCCGTGTTCCCGAAGCGAGCGTCGAGGCGACGCTCGCCTTGGCCATAGGAGCGCTGACAGATCCTGCAAAAGAGCCCGGCAAGCCGTACTCGCCGTGGCCGGAGCGTATCCGCCGCGCCATCCGCTTTGCCCCGGAGGCGGCGGCGTTGCCCATTGCCGTGCTGTTCACAGCATTTCTGATCACCGACACCCTCGGATCCCCACCGGTGAAACAGTCCGCTCCTACCGACCATTCGTCGAAGCCGGCAGGTTCGTCAGACAAGACGACAACTTCCGACGATGATTCGACGCCTTCTCCATACGTTGTCAGTCCGTCGCCGCCAGAGAAGAACATCATCGCGGATCCGACCAAGGTGAAACCCAACGCCGTCAGCGCAGCAGCGCTCGCACGATCCAGCTTTCTGCAGACATGGATCGTGCCGATTCTCTGCGTGCTCATTCTCGTTTTACTGATGCTGCGTCGCTCCGCACTCGCCACGGAAGATATGGTCGAGGATTCGAAGGATTTTCTCGATGCCATGTCGATCTGGCACCCTGCAGTCTTTGCGCTCGACCCGGCGTTGCGCGCGATCAAGAAGCACCAAAACCGGCTGCGTTTTCAGGCGATGCGCGTGCGCAGAGAAAAGGTCGAAGCGGACCGCCTCGATGACTGGTTCGGAAACAAGTACGATGACGATCAGCCGGAGGTCGAGATTTCGGACGAGCTGCTCGTCACGCTTGGCATGATGGAGGTTGCGGTGGCTTCGCTACCGAGCACGTCCGACGCGCTCGAGGATCAGGTTTCCCAGGTGACCGATTCGGTATTCCGGCAGTCGTTCGCGCGGTTTGTCCGCGCGTTTCCGCAGGCGTGGCCGCCGACGGACGCCCAGCTCCGTGAATACAAAGGCTTGTCCAGGATGACGAAGGAACACGAGGCGAGCGGCGAGGGAGAAAAAAGCGAACCGGTCGCGACCGACGCCGCACTCGCTCCGGCCTGACAAGGCTCCCGCGAGGCGTAGCTTCGGCGTCCAATCGCTTCCCTCGCGGGTGACCGATCACGCCGGCTCGAGCTCGATTCGCCGAGCGGCAAGATCGACCGACGCCACCCGCACTTTGACGCGCTGTCCGATGTGGATCACCGCGGAGGAAACGCGGCTCTGCAGCTCCATGCGCTCGGCAACGTAATCGAAGTATTCGCGCAGCTTGCCGATGTGCACGAAGCCTTCGACGAACGCGACGTCGAGCTCGACCCAGAAGCCCCAGCGATCGACACCGCTTACGGTTCCGTCGAGCCGGCGGCCGACGTGCCTCATCATGTAGAGCACGCCCGCCGCCTGCACGACGTCGCGCTCGGCATCCATTGCGCGGCGTTCGCGCGAAGAGGTGTGCTCACCCGCCGGGCCGAGGGCTTCGTGCGACGGAAGGGCTTGCAGGCCTGCACGTTTCCGCGCAAGCGATGCCTCGGCTTCGAAATCAGGGATCGTCGCCCCGGTTTCGGTGGACGACGCTTCGGGCGCGCGTTTTCCGGACCTGGCGCGCGACGCTTCGACCGCGAGCAGCGCGCGGTGCGCGATGATGTCCGGATAGCGCCGGATCGGCGACGTGAAATGCGTGTAGCAGCGGCTCGCGAGGCCGAAGTGGATTTCCTTGTCGGCCGAGTAGCGTGCGCGCGTCATCGTACGCAGCACCATGTTGTTGATCTGGCGGGCTTCGGGCCGGCCGACGGCGCCGGCCAGCAGCTTCTGGAACATTTTCGGCGTGACCAGCCCGCCGTCGCGTTCGAGCCGCAGGCCGAGCGCGCGAACGCGTGTGGCCAGCTCCGTCAGGGCTTCGTCGTCGGGCCGCTCGTGAATGCGATACAGGAACGGCGCTCCGGCCTTGTCGATGCGCTCGGCGACGGCTTCGTTCGCGGCCAGCATGAATTCCTCGACGAGACGGTGCGCAAAGCGTCGCGGGCGCCGGTGAATGCCGCGGACCTCGCCGGTCTCGTCGAGCTCGATGACGGCTTCGGGAAGATCCATGTCGATGGCACCGCGCTTCATGCGGCGGCGATGCAGCGCATCGGCGCACTCGGCCATCGAAACGAGAGCGGTACGCGTCGGCGCCGGCAGCGAATGCACATCGAGCTCGACGGCGGCACGAAGCCCGGCGCTGTCTTCGGCTGCATCGACTGCCGCGGCGTCATCGCTCTCGTCGTCGCGCGTGCTCGCCGGGCGAAAGCCTTCCTCGTCGAGAACCGTCTGCACCTGCTCGTACGTGAGCGACGCGAAGCTGTGGATGACCGAGCGCGCAAACGACGCATCGACGACATTGCCGCGCGCATCGATGTCGAGGAACACCGATACCGTCAGGCGGTCGACGCCGGGATGCAGGCTGGCGAGATCGCCCGACAGCCGCTCGGGCAGCATCGGGATCGAGCAGCCGGGAAAGTAGACGCTGGTCGAGCGCTCGTAGGCTTCGCTGTCGAGCCGCGTTCCGGGTCGCACGTAATGCGACACGTCGGCGATCGACACGACGAGGCGCCAGCCGCCGTCTTCGCCCGGTTCGATCGCGACCGCGTCGTCGTGGTCCTTCGCATCGACGGGATCGACCGTCACGGTCAGCATCGAGCGGAGGTCGGTGCGGCCTTCGAGGTCGGATTCGTGCGGTTCCGCGAACGCAGCGGCCTCGGCAGTGACCTCTTCGGAAAATTCTTCGTCGATCTCGCGCAGCAGGCACGCCGCCTGGATTTCGGTGGCGAGCTTGCCGACTTCGCCGAGGACGCGGTCGACGCGCACGACGAGGTCGCGGTGCGAAGTCGGGTACTCGAGGATTGTGGCGGCGACCGCCATCTTCGGCGGCGCTTCGTCGCTGTCGTCCGAGAGCACGACGATGTACGGGCCGATGCGATCGTCGAGCGGCAGCAGGCGCCGTCTCGCGATCGGCGAAGCCACGCCGACGATCGTCTGGTGCCTGCGCTCGAGCACGCGATGGATGCGTGCGTGGTGAAGACCGCCGCGCGCATAACGCATCGGCTCGACGAGCACGCGGTCGCCGTTCATCGCCGGCCGGAGCGCGCCGCGTTCGACGACCAGCGGAGCGTCCGGCACGTCGAGGATCACGAGCGCCCGCCCCGAGCGTTCGACTTTGACCCGGCCTGTCAGCATCCCCGACCGCTCAGCGAGCGCCCACTTGTGTTTCGGCATGCGCACGACGTCGCCGCTTCGTTCGAGCGCGTCGAGCGACGCGGCGATGTCGCCGGACTCCATGCCGGTCGCACGCGTGAGTTGTTCGACGGTCGAGGACGGTCGTCGTGCGGAGGCGAGGATCGTGAGCAGATGCGTCGAGAGCGCATCGCGCACGACGTCCGCAGAAGAACTCGCGTCGCGCGCGGGAAGCCGCGGCAGTCCCGCTTTGGTGGAGTAGCCGGGACTCTCCCGGTTTTCACGCTTGGTCGAGCGGCGCTTGCCGCCCTGTTTGTTCGAACGTCCCTTTGGCTTCTTCTTGCTCAGATGAAGACCGGCGCGTCGAACTCGCCGAACGCGGTCCGCATCGCGTCCGAAATTTCCCCGAGGGTCGCGTATTTGCGTACGGCATCGACGATCGCCGGCATCAGGTTCTCGTCGGTGCCGGCGCGGCGCATGACCTCGGCGAGTGCGGCTTTGCAGTCCGCAGCATTGCGCTCGGCGCGCACTTTGCCCAGCCTGGCCTTCTGTTGCCGCTCGAGCGCCGGATCCAGGCGCAGCAGATCGACCTTCATCGTCTCCTTGCCCTGGAACTTGTTGACGCCGACGATGATGCGGTCGCCCGATTCGACGAGCTGCTGGTGCGTGTAGGCAGCCTGCTGGATCTCGCGCTGCTGAAAGCCTTTCTCGATCGCCTTGACCGAGCCGCCCATGCGGTCGATCGCGTCGATATAATCCTGCGCGCGGCGCTCGATCTCGTCGGTGAGCTGCTCGATGTACCAGGCGCCTCCGAGGGGATCGACGGTGTCGGCGGCACCCGACTCGTAGGCAATCATCTGCTGTGTGCGCAGTGCGGTGGTCGCGGCGGTCTCGGTCGGAAGCGTCAGCGCCTCGTCGTAACCGTTGGTGTGAAGCGACTGGGTTCCGCCGCAGACGGCCGCGAGCGCCTGGACGGTGGTGCGCACGACGTTGTTGAGCGGCTGCTGGGCCTGCAGCGAAGAGCCGGCGGTCTGGGTGTGGAAGCGCATCATCATGTTGCGCTCCTTCTTGGCACCGAGCCGCTCTTTCATGATCCGCGCCCACATGCGGCGCGCGGCGCGGAACTTGGCGACTTCCTCGAAGAAGTGATTGTGGCAGTTGAAGAAGAACGCCAGGCGCGATGCGAACGAATCGACGTCGAGGCCGCGCGCTTTCGCGCCTTCGACGTACGCGATGCCGTTGGCGATCGTGAACGCGACTTCCTGGACGGCCGTGCAGCCGGCTTCACGCATGTGGTAGCCGCTGATCGAGATCGTGTTCCACGTCGGCACCTCTTTGGTGCAGAACGCGAAGATGTCGGCGACGATGCGCATCGAGGCGGCGGGCGGGTAGATGTAGGTGCCGCGCGCGATGTATTCCTTCAGCACGTCGTTCTGGATCGTGCCGCCGACCTTGTCCCAGCCGACGCCCTGCTTTTCGGCAACGGCGAGGTAGAGCGCCAGCAGGATCGCCGCCGTCGAGTTGATCGTCATCGACGTCGTGACCTGATCGAGAGGGATCTTGTCGAACAGCGTTTCCATGTCGGCCAGCGAATCGATGGCTACGCCGACTTTGCCGACTTCGCCTTCGGCCAGCGGATGATCGCTGTCGCGGCCCATCTGCGTCGGAAGATCGAACGCGGTCGAAAGTCCCGTGGTGCCGTGGCTGAGCAGGAAGCGGAAGCGGTTGTTGGTTTCTTCGGCGGTGCCGAAGCCGGCGTACTGGCGCATCGTCCAGAGGCGGCCGCGGTACATGTTCGGCTGCACGCCGCGCGTGTACGGAAACTCGCCGGGCATGCCGAGCTTGGCCGGATACTCCGAGCCGTTCGTCGGCCCGTAGAGAGGCTCGACGGGAATGCTCGAGAGGGTTTCGAATTTCTCACGCCGTTCGGCGGATTTCGCGAGCGCGGGCGCGAGCATCTTCGTGTTCCAGCGGGTGAGCTCCTGATCGAAACTGGCCATGAAATGTACCTGTCCTCTTTTCCTACTCGATCAGGACCAGCAGCTGCCCGTCCGAAACTTCGGTCCCTTCCGCCACCGCGACCTCTTTGACGACTCCGCTGGTCAGCGCGGTGATGTCGTTCTCCATCTTCATGGCTTCGAGCTTGACGACCGTCTCGCCGGCTTTGACTTCCTGACCTTCGACGACGCAGACCTTCGTGATCACGCCGGGGATCGGTGCGACGACGGCACCTCGTCCCGTCGCCGGTGCCTTTGCGGCGGCCGCCGGTGCAGCAGCCGGAGCATCGCTTTTGGCAGCGGCCTTTTTCGCCTTGGCGGGCGGTGCGGCCGCCGGAGCAGCGGCAGGCGCCGCGGGAGCAGCCGGTCGTGCGGCCGGACGCGCTACGCTCTGGCCGGGGACCGAGCCGGGCGCGGCCTGTTCGACCTCGAAGCTGTAGCCTTCGACGATGATGCGCGCGCCGCTGGCCTGCTCGATGACCTCGACGGTGTATTCCTTTCCGTATGCTTTGACCTTGTACGTCGCCATCGTGTTTCCGATCAGCGCGACTGCAGGCGCTGCACCGACTGGATGCGCGCCGACAGCGACCATGCGGTCAGTCCGCGGGGAATGCGCACGCGAGCGCGCTTCTGCAGATGGGCAGCGTAGGCCGCGAGGGCGACGCGCAGCAGGTCGGGCCTGCCGGCGAGACCGCCGACTCCGGGCGGAACGTTGCGAAATTCATCGACCACCGAAGCTGCTCCTATTAGAGGGGAATGTTGCCGTGTTTCTTCGGCGGGTTGGTGTCTTTCTTGTGCGCGAGCATCGCGAGCGCCTGTGCGACGCGCAGCCGCGTCTGCGACGGCGAAATGACTTCGTCGATGTAGCCGAGCTCGGCCGCGCGAAACGGCGTCGCGAAGCGCCCGCGGTAGTCGTCGACGAGCTCTTTCCGGCGCTGCTCGGCGTCGGCCGCGTCCTTCAGTTCGCCGCGGAAGATGATATTGACGGCGCCGTCGGCGCCCATCACCGCGATCTCCGCGCTCGGCCACGCGAGGTTCACGTCGGCGCGCACGTGCTTCGGGCCCATGACGGCGTACGCGCCGCCGTACGCCTTGCGCGTGATGATGGTGATCTTCGGGACCGTAGCTTCGGCGTACGCGTAGACGATCTTCGCACCGTGCCGGATGATGCCGCCCCATTCCTGCTGGGTTCCCGGCAGGAATCCGGGCACGTCGACGAACGTGACGACCGGCAGGTTGAAGCAGTCCGAGAAGCGGATGAAACGCGCGAGCTTGTTCGACGCGTTCGAATCGAGGCAGCCGGCAAGGAACATCGGCTGGTTGGCGGCAACGGCGATCGGCCGCCCGCCGATGCGCGCGAAGCCGACGATGGCGTTCTTCGCGAAGTGCGCGTGCACCTCGAAGAAGCTGCCGGCATCGACCACCGATTCGATCGCGTGGTGCATGTCGTACGGCTGGTTCGAGCCTTCCGGGACGAGCGTGTCGAGATCCGTTGTCGCGCGGTCGACCGGATCGTCGCATGCGAGGATCGGCGGCTCGTCCATGTTGTTCGACGGCAGGTATCCGAGCAGCTTGCGCACCTGTTCGATGCAGTCCTCGTCGCTCGACGCCATGAAGTGCGCGACGCCGCTTTTCGAGTTGTGCGAGAACGCGCCGCCGAGGTCTTCCTGCGTGACGACCTCGCGGGTCACCGACTTGATGACCTCGGGGCCGGTGATGAACATGTAGCTCTTCTGGTCGACCATCAGGATGAAGTCGGTCAGCGCCGGCGAGTACGAAGCGCCGCCGGCGCACGGTCCCATGATCGCCGAGATCTGCGGCACGACGCCCGACGCGAGCGTGTTCATGCAGAAGATGTCGGAGTAGCCGCCGAGGCTTTCGACGCCTTCCTGGATGCGCGCGCCGCCCGAATCGTTGAGGCCGACCACCGGCGCGCCGGCCTTCATGGCGAGATCCATGATCTTGCAGATCTTCTCGGCGAACGCGTGCGAGAGGCTGCCGCCGAGGACGGTGAAGTCCTGGGCGAACGCGAACACCGTGCGGCCGTCGACCGTGCCGTAGCCGGTCACGATGCCGTCGCCCGGGATCCGCTGCTTGTCCATGCCGAAGTCGTTGCAGCGGTGGGTCTTGAGCTTGTCGACCTCGACAAAGGTGCCGCTGTCGAAAAGCAGGTCGATGCGCTCGCGGGCGCTGAGCAGCCCCTTGGCATGGCGGGCGGAAATGCGTTCCTTGCCGCCGCCGGCTTCGGCCTGGCTGCTGCGGGCCTGGAGTTCGTCGAGGACTTCTTTGAGAGCCATTTCGGTGTGTTGCGCTTCCTGCTGGAGGTTGTTGGGCCCGGCCGGGGCGGCCACGGCAGGCCCGGGAACAAGCCCGAACCGTTCGCCGCGACTGCCGAAAATCACCGGCGACGTACACAGGGACCCCCAAAAACACAAGGCGGAGGCCGGGCTGCGATCGGCCGGGTTCGACGCGCCGCGCATGCATGTGCACACGCCGAAGTCCGGATCTCCAACGCCGAAGTCCGGATGGCCAACGGTCCCCATCCTCTTGGCTGCACTGTGGATTGATGGCAGATCGCGGAGTCAGCAATGTCACGCCTCTCTGAATGGATCCCGCGCGCGACGGTCGTCGATCTGGTGGCGCCGCATTCTCCGGTCGAGTGCGCGTCCCTGCTGAGAGCCGCCATAGACTCGGAGTGGTCGGCGGCCTTCACGCTGCTTCCCCCGGCGAACGCAAAGCCCGTGATCGGCAAGGCGTCGGAATCGAAGCTGCGTCTGCGCAAACGCATCGGTTACCGGAACTCATTCCAGAGCCACCTGCGTGCCTCGATGCAGCGTTCAGCCGAGGGCACCGCGATTTCCGGCAAGGTTGGGGTGAACCCGTTCGTCCCGGTGACCATGGCGATCTGGTTCGGCATGGTCACCGCGATCGGCGGTGCAGCGTTTTTCAGAACCGTCTCTGCGATGCGTTCCGGTGCGGGCAATCTTAAACCGAACGCATGGATCGGCCTCGTCGGGCCGCTGACGATGGTCACGTTCGGCGTCGTGGTCGCAGGCGTCGGACTGTACGGCGCGCGCGACGAAGCCCGCTTCCTGACCGACTTTCTCGTGACGACCCTCAACGCCCGCGACAGAACCGGCCGCGCGCAACCCGGGCCGACCCGGCCGCGGGTGCCGTCATTTTCCTGAAATCGCCGTCCGGTCCACTATTGACGACATTGTAAAAAGCGGTCTTACTCCGATCCAAAGCCAAAGGCTGGGGGAGGAACGAGGTGTCGTCCCATGCGGCTCAGCGTCCCAGTCGGTCCGACCGTCGACGGTAGCGAAAACCGTCGTGATTTCAGCGATGTAGAGCGCCGCGAAGCGTCCGCGTATCGCGGCTGCGAGCGGCGTGCCGCGGCCTTTCTCGCGGCCCTTCTCACGATCCTCGCACTCGCGGCTGCCGCGCACGCCGAGTTCCCACTGCCGGTCGATCCGAACCGCTGCGACAACTCCGGCATGCCGCCCGGCTGCACGCCGCTGCCGAACGAGCTCGGCGGCACGGCCGGCGACTGCTCGGGCCTGAACTGGAAGTATGCGAGCACGTCGTTCTGCACGACCGACCCGCTCATCAAGCTGAGCGCGAACGAGCTGCTCGGCGTAAGCGGCATGAGCGTCGATACGGCCTGGCGCAGGACCACCGGACGATCCGACGTCGTGATCGCCGTGCTCGACTCCGGCATCAAATGGAACGACGGCGGCGCGGTCGCCGACCTTCGCAACAAGTGGAAGATCAACCGCGGGGAGCTGCCGCAGCCTTCTCCGTGTGCGGGCCTCGGGACCGATGCGTACGACTGCAACGGCGACGGCGTGTTCAACACGCCCGACTACGACGACGATCCGCGCGTCACCGACACCAACGGCAACGGCGCAAAGGATCCGCAGGATCTGATCCATCTGTTCTCCGACGGCGTCGACGGCGACGGCGACGGTTACACCGACAACATCTGCGGCTGGGACTTCTTCCAGTACGACAACGATCCGTTCGACGACGTGCAGTACGGACACGGCACCGGCGAGTCGCGCGACTCGGCCGCCGAATCGAACAACGGCGGCGACGCCGGCGCGTGCCCCAACTGCATGTCGCTTCCGATCCGCGTCGGCGACAGCTTCGTTGCCGACATCAATGCGTTCGCGCAGGCGGTCGTGTTCGCCGTGGACACCGGCGCGTCGGTGGTCCAGGAAGCGCTCGGTACCTACAACAACTCGCGCTTCGGCCAGGAAGCAGTCACGTACGCGTATCGCCACGGCGTCGTCGTGATGGCGTCGGCGGCCGATGAAGATGCGTGGCATCACAACTTTCCGTCGAGCTACGTGCACACCATCGTCGCCAACTCGATCCGCGACTTCGGCGTCGACGGCGTGCCGGTCCAGCCGGCGTCGTGGCTGTATTTCAACGGGTGCACGAACTTCGGCGGCAATATCTCCGTGTCGGTCTCGTCGACGTCGTGCTCGTCGGAAGCAGTTGGGCGCTCGTCGGGCATCACCGGGCTCCTGATCTCGGCGGGCCGCGACGCAGCGGACGCGCATATCCTCGATCATCCGCTGACGCCGAACGAGGTGCGCCAGCTCCACGCGCGCAGCGCCGACGACATCGACTTCGAGCTCAACCGCGCGGTCTCGTTCCCGGACACCGTCCGCTACGCGACGCAGGACGGCTGGGACCAGTTCACCGGCTACGGGCGCGTCAACGCGACGCGCGCGGTCGATGCGATCTTTGCGGGCACCATTCCGCCCGAAGCGGAGATCGACGAGCCGTCGTGGTTCGCGTACCTCGACGCCGAACGCGATGGTGCGTTCGACGTGCGCGGGCGCGTCGCGGCCGATCGGGCGAGCGGCTACACGTACCGCGTCCAGATCGGCTACGGCATCCAGCCGCGCGAGAGCGACTACACCGACATCGTCGCGTTCGGTGCGACGAAGACGGCGCCGACCGACGGGGTTCTCGCCACGATCCGCGCCGACCAGATTCCCGCGCCGACCGCGGAGCAGGTCTCGCGCCGCCTTACGCAGCTTCCCGACGTCAGCTCCGACTACGACGAATTCACGTACACCGTGCGCGTGCAGGTGCGCGACCAGCCGGGAAATCTTCTCGGCGAGGATCGCCGCACCGTCTTCGTGCACCACGACGCGGATCTCAAAGCCGGCTTTCCGGTGACGACCGGCGACGGCGCGTCGTCGCCGGCGATCGCCGATCTCGACGGCGACGGCGTCGGTGAGATCGTGATCGGAAGCTCCGACGGCGTCGTGCACGCGATTCGAAGCGACGGCAGCGAGCTTGCCGGCTGGCCGGTCGCAACCGATCCGCTGCCTCTCAGGCTGGGTTCGGCGGGTTATTCGTCCGGCGAGCTGACCGTGCCGGTCGGCGGCGCGGTGCTCGCGTCGGTCGCGATCGGAGACCTCGACGGCGACGGCTCGCTCGACGTGGTGGCGGCCGATCTCGAAGGAAAAGTCTATGCGTGGAACCGGCTCGGCCAGCGGCGGCCCGGCTTCCCGGTTTCGGTCAACCCTGCCTACTCGAGCAGCGCCGTGCTCGATCCGGCCAACACCGTCGATGTCGCCGTGATCGCATCGCCGGCGCTCGCCGATCTCGACGGCGACGGCACGCTCGACATCATCGCCGGCGCCAACGACCGGCACGTGTACGTGTGGAACGACGAAGGCGCGCTGCGAAGCGGCTTCCCGCTGCTCGTCGTCGATCCGGCGCGGATGGCGTCGATCGACCCGGTCACGCACAAGGTCACGCCGCTTGCCGGCGCATATCGCGGCAGCAAGATCATGACGTCGCCGGCGGTCGGCGACATCGACGGCGACGGAAGCCTCGACATCGTCGTCGGCACCAACGAAGCCTACGACGAAGAACCCAACGTCACGCTGACCAATGCGACGCTGCAGGCGGTCTCGCAGTCGGGCCTCGTCAGCCCCGGCAACACGCGCGTGTATGCGATTCACAAGGACGGCGCGCTGCACGCACCGTCGCCGTTCCTTCCGGGATGGCCGGCAAAGATCGCGCAGCTGATGCCGGAGCTGCTGCCCGACGTCGGCGAAGGCGTCAACGCATCGCCCGCGCTCGCCGACATCGACGGCGACGGCAAGCTCGAAATCGGCATCTTTGCGTCGGCCGGTCCCGGCTACATGCTGCGCGCCGACGGCACGTCGTTCTACGGCACCGACCCGAACGGCAAGTACAACGTGCTCGCGACCGAAGGTTATCCGGCGGCCAACAGCGCCGACACTCCGTCGATCACCAATCTCGGCGAAGGTGCATTCGGCGATCTCGCCGGTCTCGGCGAGCTGTCGTTTGCCGCTCCGTCGGGCGGGCTCATGCGTCTCCTGGCGATCGTGATCCCAGAGCAGCAGATCACCGCCGAGGATCATGTCGGTGCATGGAATGCGAGGACCGGAGAGTGGGAGCCGGCGTTCCCGCGTCACAACGACGACCTGTCGTTCCTGATGGGACCGTCGATCGCCGATGTCGGAGGAACGCCGCTGCCGGAGGTCGTGCTCGGCAGCGCGGGGTATTTCGTCAACGCGTACGATGCTTCCGGCGTGCAGCCGCCGGGCTGGCCCAAGTTCACCGGCGGCTGGCACATCGCAAATGCTGCAGTCGGCGACGTCGACGGCGACGGTCTGGCCGAGGTCGTCTCGAGCGTTCGCGAAGGCAGCCTGTTCGTCTGGGACACGACGGCGCCCGCGGCCGCCGGCCAGTGGCCGAAGAAGCGGCACGACCTGCGCAACACCGGCAACTACGAGGAAGCGCAGGGCCAGACGGCAAGCGAAGTGTTCCAGGGCGAGCTCCAGGTCGAGAGCGCACGCATGAGCCTGAAGCCCGACCAGGACGCAGCCGATCGCCTCACGGCCAGGATCCGGATCACGACGGACTCCGACGGCGGCGGCATCGATCCGGCCGCCGACGGTTTCGCGCTCGCGTTCGACGCCGCGATGTTCACGATCCCCGCCGCCGCGATTTCGCAGAAGAATGCGACGACGTGGGAGTACAAGGACGGCTCCGGCGCCGGATCTTCGCCGCCGGGGCTCACGCGCGCCACGCTCAAACAGGCCGATGATGGCTCGATCTCGGTTCGTGTGAAGGGACGCGACCTCGACCTCGCGGCTTTCCACGGTGAGGAAGACATGGTGATCCGCGTCGCATTCGACAGCGGCAACGATCACGCCGAGGCCGATGCGACGTTCACCCGCGCAAACCCGCGGACGCTGAAGACACCGTAGCGAATCCGCCTGGCAATCGGCGGCGGAGATACGCGTCTCCGCCGCCGTTTCTCTCGAACGAAGTGCTGCGCTGCGCGCCCTGCAGCAGGGATCCCGCAGCGTGCGCCGCCGACAACAATCCGTACGCGAACCGTTGCAATCGTTCGCATGGCTCTTCCGCGAACGCGGCCAAGTCCATATGGTGCGCCGCGAGAGAGCCGGGCGGAAAACGAGCGGCGGAGGCTGGCAGCGCTCTCTACGAAACCCACGCGTCGTGCGATCGCTCGTACGGCGTCGAGGAGGGTCTCGATGGTCGAAGGGCGCTCCGATGGTCTCGAGGAATCCCTCGTTGCTGTTTCCGATCCCGCAGGCGTTCTCGCGAGCCTGCTCGAGCACACACCGACTCCGCTTGCGCTCTACAACACCGAAGGCCGTCCGGTGCGCGTCAATCCCGCGTACTGCGATCTGTTCGGTGACATTCCGGATCGCGGCCGCGAGCTCGCGGAAGATCCCGTGCTCGGACGCAGCGGCGTGCTGTTCTGGCTGCGCCGCGCATTCTCCGGCGAGACGATCACGACGCCGACGTTCTGGTACGAGCACGAAACACTTCCGACCCACGGAGCTCGCAGCCGCATCGCGCTGTCGGCGCGCGCATTTCCGCTCGTCGATTCGTCGGGCCATCTCGAATTCGTCGCCGTGGCGTTTCGCGACGAGACCGATTCGCTGCTGCTCGCCGAGCGCAGGCGTCAGGAGGTCGAAGAGCCGATCCGGCTGATCGACGAGATCCAGCGCGCCGAGCTCGAGCGGCGCACCAACGAGGAGCAGTTCCGTGCGGTGTTCGAGCAGTGCGCCGACGGCGTGATGATCACCGACGATTCCGGCCGCGTGCTCGACATCAACCCGTCGGGCTGCGCAATTTTCGGCCGCCGCATCCAGGACGTGGTCGGCTCGAGGTTCTGGGAGCACATCGGCGACGTGGCCGAGTCGCGTACGCTGAGCGAGCTGCTGCTCGACGACGGAAGGCTCACGGCGGAGGTCAAGGTATGGCGCGCCGACGGCGAGCTTCGCGATCTCGAGCTGCGTTCGGTCGCGAGCTTCCTGCCGCACCGGCACCTGACCACGTTCCTCGACGTCACCGAGCGCAACGCTGCGCTCCGCCTGCTGCAACGCAGCGAATCGCACCTGATCGCATCGCAGCGCATCGCGAACGTCGGAAGCTGGGAGCTCGAGCTCGACTCCCTCGAGCACCTCGATTCGAACGTGCTGCGCGCGTCCGACGAGTGCTACCGGATCTTCGGCCTCGAGCCCGGCGGCACCGACCTGACGCCGTCGATGACGCTGCGCTTCGTCCATCCCGACGACCGGATTCCGCTCATGAGCGCGCTCCGCAAGGCCATCGAAACGCAGACCGTCTATTCGAACGAGCACCGCCTCGTCCGGCCGGACGGCAGCGTACGCATCGTCCACGCGCGCGCGGAGATGGTGTTTGATCCCGAATCCGGCGAGCTCGTGCGCCTGATCGGCACGACGCAGGACGTCACCGAGCGGACGCGCTCGCGCGAGCAGATCCAGCAGCTCAACGAACAGCTCGAACGCCGCGTTGCCGAGCGCACGGCCGAGCTCGAAGCGGCAAACCACGATCTGGAGGCCTTTGCGTATTCGGTGTCGCACGACCTTCGTGCGCCGCTGCGCGCGATCAACGGCTACGCGAAGATCGTGCTCGACGAGCAGTCGCACGCGCTCGACGAGACCGGCATCGCTTCGCTCGCACGCATCCAGTCGTCGGCGTGTCGCATGGACAGCCTGATCGACGGCCTGCTTGCGCTGTCGCGACTGGGCCGGCGTCCGATCGAGATCGCAACCGTCGAATCACGGCCGGTGGTCGACGACGTGATCGACGAGATCGGGCTCGGCCTGCGCACGACCGCCGGCAATCCGTTCGAGGTCGTGTTCGGGGAGCTGCCGGCCTGCGACGCCGATCCCGCGCTGCTGCGGCAGGTGTTCGTCAACCTCGTCGGCAACGCGGTCAAGTTCAGCCGCGACCGGCCGGATGCCCGCATCGAAATCGGCAGCAGCGCAGTCGGCCGCGAGCGGGTCTGGTACGTGCGCGACAACGGGATCGGCTTCGACATGAAGCACGCGCCGGAAGTCTTCGGTGTGTTCCACCGCCTGGTTTCCGCGCGGCCGTTCGAGGGGACCGGGCTCGGACTGGCGATCGTCGACAGGATCGTCAGGCGCCACGGCGGCCGGATCTGGGCGGAATCGGCTCCCGGCGACGGCGCGACGTTCTACTTCACGCTCGAGAAACAGGAAGGGGCGGGGCAGCCGGCGACGGCACCGTCAGGCCCGATTCGGCCTGCGATAGGGTGATCACCGTCAGGCCGATTCGGCCTGCGACCGTTCGCTCTCCGGCTCGGCAAACCCGATCTGCTCAAGGAACTCGCCGATCTGCGTGATGTAGGCGCCGCGATCGAGATGCAGCACGTGGTTGCCCGGGAACCAGTGGATGCGGCACCGGTCCCAGTGATCCCACAGCAAGCGGGAATGCTTGGGCGGCGCCAGCCGGTCGCCGACGCCGCCGATGATCATCAGGCGCTCGGTCGCGATCTTCGGCCGGTACGTGAGCGGCGTCGTCACCGCCATGATCTTTCGCAGGTGCCTGACCGACCAGCGCAAAGCGAACAGCCCGGTGCGGACGATGCCGCCGGCCGGATGCCATTCGAGCAGAAGATCGACCGGGCTTACGACCGGGACGTTCGGGATCACGGCGTCGACCTGGTCGTCGAGGCTTGCGTACAGCGCGGCCGTCCAGCCGCCGAGGCTGACGCCGGTCAGCGCGATCTTTTCGATCCCGCACTGCTTGCGCAGGTAGCGGATGAGCACGCGCAGGTCGCAGATCGCCTGGCCCATGTGCTCGTTGATGCCGCTCATTCCGGCCGTGAAGAAACCCTGGCCGCTGTAGTACGTGGAGTCTTCGGCGCGCAGGCCGTGGTGCGGGAGCGTGAACAGCACGACGTCGTAGCCCTGCTCGTAGAACTGCTGCAGCGAGAAGAACCGCACGTTGAGCCAGTACGGATCGGCCATGAAGCCGTGGATCGCGAGCAGCACGGGACGGGGAGGGCCGTCGTGGCGCCACCAGCGTGCGCGGGCTGTGCGGTTGTTGCGGTGGCTCGCGAAGGTTTCGTCGAGGCGCGAGTTGAACGGCGCGTACGGCGATTCGAACTTGAGGCCGAGGCAGCGCCCGCCTTCGGGCTCGAAGATTCCCCAGCGCGGCTCGTACTCGGTAACCGGCACGCCGGACGGCGGCTCGCGGAAAAAGAACGTCGGCTCGCGATTCTCGTCGAGAAGGTCGACGTAGAGCTGCCAGTCTTCGAGGGTGTCGGAAAAGCCCGTTCCGGAGAGCGACGGCAGGTAGCCGAACGGCATCGTCAGCGCGAGCAGCGTTCCGCCCCACGTCCGCATCACGAGATCGACGGCGGCCGTCGCGTTGACCCGCGCCCAGTCCCACGGCTCGAGCTCGAAGCCTTCGGGCCGGTCGCAGAAATTGCTCTCGAGATTCTCCCACCACTGGCCGCCCGGCATCGTCGAAGGCGCGCGGCGGAAGCTGTCGTGGGCAATGCGGGAGACGATCGACGTGCGCGGCATTACCGTCACAATGCGTGACGGAACACGTTCATACAATCGTTCGTTGTGACGAGCAGCCGTCGCCGGGAATCGTTACGCGTTTTGGCGCGCGCCGTAACGTGGTCGGGCGCGGCAATCCGGGACGGGTACAGGCTTCTGTCGGTGTGCCTCGTCCCGGATTTCAACGGTAATTTTAAATGTACCTGTCCCCTTTTTATTCCAGCAGGCAGGCGCTGCTGCAGCCGTCTCCGTCTGCGGTGTTGCCGTCGTCGCAGGTTTCGGTTTCGTCGATCTCGTGGTTGCCGCAGACCGGGCAGCCGGCCAGTGCGCCGTCGATCTGCAGCAGTGCAACAGGAGAAAGCGTGCCGTCGACGACCGGTGGCTTGGTGCTCGTGCGATAGATCAGGCGGTTCTCGCCCTTCGGAGTGTTCAGCGTGCTGCCGGCTTCGACGAGCATGCTTTCGTGGGCGGTCAGCGTCGTCTGTGCGCCGGCCGATTTGCTCAGCAGGCTGCCCGAGAACTCGACGCGACACGCCTCCAGGCTGAACACGCCGACCGACCCGTCGGCAACTCCGCTGTTGAGCCAGTTTCCGGAGACGGCAGCCGTGCCTTCGAACGACGTCAGGTCCACGGTTCCGCCGCCGCCGGTCGCGCCGCGAAGATCGAAGCGCGAGCCATCGCCGATCGCGAGCAGCCCCGTCGCGCCGACGGTGAGGCTTCCGCCGGACCCTTTTTTTCCGCGTGATTTCGCAATCACGTCTCCATCGAAAAGGAAGTCGCCGCCGACTGTCGCTTCGATGTCTGCTCCGAAGCCCGAAGGCGCGGACCCGAGCCCCAGGATGCGGACGTTCGAGAACGTTGCATCGCCATCGGTGCTGAGCAGGAAAAGGCCGCCGTCGCCGCTGAAGTTCTCTCCGTCGGCGTGGCCGCTGATGGCGATGCGGATGTGACGGGACGTGCTGGCGATCCTCGCGTCCCGTCCAGCGGTGAGCATTATGTCGCCGCCGTATCCGGCGCCGTCTCTCGAGCTCGCGAGCAGGTTTGCTCCGACGGTGAGGTCGCGCGCCGCGTTGAGCTCGATCGATCCGCCGTCGAAGTCTCCGCCGGACACATCGATGGGCGCCGTGATCAGGATGTCACGCGCGGAATCGACCTCGATGTCGCCGCCTGTGGCTTCGCCGCCGCTCTTCGCGCGGATTTTGCCGCTGATCGTCACGTCGCCTTGTCCCGATTCCGCAAAGAGCTCGCCGCCATCGGATTCGTCGTCACGGCCGGTCAGGTCGACGGGGCCGCCGATCGTGACGGAGTCGGCGGCGCGAAGCTCGATCAAGGCAGGAAAATCGGAGCTGCCGCGGATTCCGCCATTCATCGTGATCGACGCTCCGTTCGCGTTGCAGGTGCCGAAGTCACAGTCGGAATCGCCGGTGCAGAGCTGCGGACTGTAAGCGAAGCTGGAGCATGTAAGCTCTGCCGGACACGTGCCGAAATTGCAGTCGGCATCGGACGTGCAACCGATGAATCCCGCCGAGCCGGAGCAGCGATGCGTGGGCGAACATGGCCCGACGTCGCAATCGAGATCGGATGCGCAGCTCAGGCGCGGGCGGGCGCTGCAGCGCCGGGCCGAGCAACTGCCGAGCTGGCAATCTCCACTGTCCACGCATGCCTGCGGCTGACTGCCGCTCGAGCAGGATCCGCGCGCGTCGATCCTCACGCTGCCGCTGTCACTGCCGCTGACGGCCCCCGGCCCCGTTGCGACAATGGCATCACCATTGGTTGTCGCGACGAACGAACCGCACCAGATGCGGCCGTTCCCGGAACCGAAGTCGAACTTTGCGTCGGGTCCGACCTGGACCTGGCGAACGCCGAAATCGAGTACTGCGTCTGGAGTGACGTGGACGGTTTCTGTCACCGTGCAGGGATCGGCATTGGTCGCGCAGACGTCGGCGGCGAAAGACGCCTCGAGCGCCTCGGCGCGCGACGGCGCGAGCGACAGAAGCACGGCACACGCGAACGGAACAATGCGAACGGGCATCGTCATGAAGATCTCTCCCTTTCAACGACTGTGAGCAGATCCGCTGCGGCCACCGCAACCGTATTCGAATCCGCAGAGGTTCTATCGGGAGTGCGACGCCTATGTCCACACACAAAGCGTGATATCGGCCACGTCCGCACTCGCGGCCTCCGATGCCAGGATGCGAGCTACAACAGCTCGTCGTAGCGGATGTCGATGATCTCGAGCTGTTCGACGCCGCCCGGCGTCCGCAACGTCACAACGTCGCCGACCTCCGCTTTCATCAGTGCCTTGGCGATCGGCGAGATCCACGAGACGCGGCCGCGCGCCGGATCGAGCTCGTCGATACCGACAATGCTGACCGTACGTTCTTTGCCGTCTTCGCCGGCGACCGTGACGGTTGCACCGAAATAGACGTGGTCCGGATCGCGCGCGGTATTCTCGACGACTTCGGCGCTGTCGATGCGCTTCGACAGGAAGCGGATCCTGCGGTCGATCTCGCGAAGGCGGCGCTTGCCGTAGATGTAGTCTCCGTTCTCGGAGCGGTCGCCGTTGCTTGCGGCCCACGTGATGGTTTCGACGAGCTTCGGCCGCTCGTCATCCCACAGGCGGCGGAGCTCGTCGTTCAGCCGCTTGTAGCCCGCCGGCGTGATGTAGTTTTTGAATCCGACCGGCTTGTCGTCGTCGAGCTCGACGCCATCGTCGTCATCACCATCGGACTCTTTTGTGAAGGCTTTGCTCATGGGGGCTATGGACTGCGCATCGACTCGCCGATCGGTATGTCCCGAGCCTGCCTCCGGTTCCAGCATTCGCCTTCGGGCTCGCGAGGTAAGCTTTTGGACTATTCGCGGGTTTGTGTGGGTGCTTCGGGTCCTGAGCCGCGCGCAACCAGCCTGATTTCCAGACTCAGACTACTGCTGTCAGCGATGGAAACCTGGGACGATCTGCGCATGCCGCGTCGCACCTCGCCGGCGCCTGTCGGATTCCTGTCGCTTCGGTGGTTTCGGTCCCGAGCAGTCGGTCATCGGCATGTTCGGCGACCCGAACGTTCGAGGAGTTCGCGTGCGCCTTCGCTACCGGTCCACATCGACAAGATCCGGACACCGATGACGACTTCACGGCGCGGCCGCCATCCCCTCGCGGTCGACGGTACGACATTCCCCGGGGAATGTTCGCGCATCGGCAAGATTGCCGCGCCTCGCGTCCATGAAGGCGCGGCCAAAGTCGAGGTCCGCCTGATACTGGTTGTGTGCCGTGCAGCGCAACTCGATGTTTTCGGGCGTAGGAGGTCCGCCCATCGCGAAGGGAGCTTTGTGGTGGAACTCGATGTTGCTGGTCTCGCGGCAGCGACGTCCGCGGCCGTCTACGTAGCGGCAGCGTCCCGAGTCGCGCCGCCATACGTCGCGCCGCACGGCTGCGGGGATGGTTCGGGATCGCTGTCCTCGCTTCGAGGCCGCCGTATCGATCGCGGGCATTGTGGCGGGTCGATCGGTGCACCCCGCGTTCGTCGACGTGGTCGACCTCGGCCCATCGGTGCATTTTTCTTTCGTCGGCGTCGTCGACTTCGGTCGATCGGTCGAGCCTGCCTTGCGCGCGAGTGTCCGCACGAGCAGCACGTCGATCGCACGACTGATGATCGCGGCCGCGTCGCGACCGGTCGACGACCGGCCCAGCAGATCCTGCAGCGACCGGAGCTTGTCATGCGTTTCTTCGTCTACGGTGATTTCGATCTTGTAACGACGCGGGCTGAGCGGAACGATCGGCTTCGTCAGTGTTGCCGGCTGCGCTGAGCGTGGAGCGATCGCGACGCCGACGACTTCGGAGTCTGTGGAGGCCCGCCGATTACTCGAGCAACCGACGGACTCGCGGTCTGTCGAAGTGCACCGATCGCTCGCGCAGCCCATGGGCTCGCGGTCTGCCCAAGTGCGCGGATCGCTCGCACTGCCGGCCTGTTCGCAATCCATCGAAGTCGCGCCGGCCGCCCCCACCAGCCCCTTGTTCGCCGCGCACCCTGCGCGAGCCCTGGGCATCGCACGAACACGCGACACCACATCCGGTCGCGGCGCCAGCTCGGCAACCAGCCGTTCGACCTCGCGCGAGCTCTTGTGCCTCGCGCGCTCGAGCACTCGCAAGTGGTTCTCGGTGGTCAGATGCCTCGCCAGGAGATGGATCGCGCTGAGATGCAGCT